>JAITPP010000188.1 GCA_031289385.1 Prevotellaceae bacterium
CCGCTCGCTAAATTTGATTTTAATATCTTTCAATTTTTGTCATGTACTTAGCGGATTTAATTATTTTTCATTACGCTTAGGTTTTGTAATCGGCGGACGAAATAAAAAATATAATCTTCTGTCAAAATTATGTTCTAAAAAGGCTGTACAAATTTTGCACAGCCTTTTTATTTTAACACTTATTTCCAACATTCGTTTTTTTTTTCTATTTTTGCCGAATTATTTACTTTTTTTAATATGATATGACTCAACAAAAGCAACAAACATTAGGAAACGAAGTAACGCTTAAAGGCAAAGGGCTTCATACAGGACTTGATGTTGAAATGACAATATGTCCGGCAACAACAAATCACGGAATAAAATTTCAACGCATCGACATTGAAGGACAACCCGTTATAGACGCTGTTGCCGATTACGTTACCGATACTTCGCGCGGTACTACAATCGAAAACAAAAACGTGCGCATAAGTACAATAGAACACATAATGGCTGCCCTTTTCGGCTTGGGAATTGATAACGCTTTGATAAAAATAAATGCCCCCGAAGTTCCTATTATGGACGGAAGCGCAAAAATACATGTGGAAGAACTGTTAAAAGCCGGAATTGTAGAACAGGATGCCGACAGATGGTATTTTGAAGTGAAAGAAAAAATCAGTTACAAAAATGACGATGGCACAGAAATAATTATACTTCCCGACAGTAAATTCAGTGTTGATGTTACCGTCGATTTCAAATCTAAGGTTCTTGGCAATCAATATGCGCGATTAACATCAATCGACGAGTTTGCAACAGAAATAGCCCCTTGCCGAACATTTGTGTTTTTTCACGAACTTGAAATGCTGTTCAAAAATAATTTGATAAAAGGCGGCGATATGGAAAACGCAATTGTGATTGTAGAAAACGAAGTTCCGCAAGAAGATTTGGACAGAATAGCAGGATTATTTAACAAAAAAAGCGTAGAACGTGTAAAAGAAGGATATTTGAACAACCTTAAATTACGGTTTTTGAACGAAACCGCACGACACAAAATGCTCGATTTAATCGGCGATTTATCACTTGTAGGCTTCCCTGTAATCGGGAAAGTTTACGCCGATAAACCCGGACATTCATCAAATACCGAGATGGCAAAACTGTTGCGCAAAGCAGCAAAAAAAGCATTGACAAAACCAAGCGCACCCAAATACGACGTGCGCGAAACACCGCTTTTTGATATTAAAGCCATACGTAAAATGTTGCCTCATCGCCCACCGTTTTTACTTGTCGATAAAATTTTAACACGCGACGAAACAACAATCGTAGGAATAAAAAATGTAACAATAAACGAACCGTTTTTTGTAGGACATTTTCCCGAAGAGCCGGTAATGCCCGGCGTTCTTATCATCGAAGCAATGGCGCAATGCGGCGGATTGCTGGTACTTGGCAATGTTTCAGACCCGGAACTTTATTCAACATATTTTCTGAAAATAGATAAAGTAAAATTCAGAGATAAAGTTGTTCCCGGCGACACATTGATATTCAAACTTATACTTACAGAACCTATTCGCCGTGGAATAGTTATAATGGCGGCACAAGCCTTTGTAGGCGAAAATTTAGTTGCCGAAGGAGAAATGACGGCACAAGTTGTTAAAAACAAATAAAAAAATATGGAACTTTCAATAATTCACCCAGATGCAAAACTCGCTCCTAACGTAATCGTAGGACCCTTTACCGTAATCGAAAAAAATGTAGAAATAGGCGAAGGAACAAAAATCAGTAATAACGTTACCATAATGGAAAACGTAAAAATAGGAAAAAACTGCAATATCTTTCCCGGAGCAGTAATAGGCGCAATTCCTCAGGATTTGAAATTTCAAGGCGAGGAAACGTATGCCGTTATCGGCGATAATGTTACAATTCGCGAATGTGTTACCATAAACAGAGGAACAGCGGCAAGCGGCAAATTTAAAACCCAAATAGGCGACAACTGCCTGCTAATGTCGTACGTACACGTTGCCCACGATTGCTTTATAGGCAACAATGTTATTCTTGCAAGTTTTACAGGGCTTGCCGGCGAAACAGATGTTTACGATTGGGCTATAATCGGCGGAAAAACAGGAACACACCAATTTACACGAATAGGCGCACACGTAATGGTTTCGGGAGGCTCGCTTGTTCCAAAAGATGTTCCGCCTTACATTATTGCAGGACACCTTCCGCTTTCGTTTGGCGGAGTAAACCGAATAGGATTGCGCAGACGTAATTTTACCAATGAAAAAATAAACGAAATATTTGAAATTTATAAAGTAATTTATCAAGGAAATCTGAATACAACAGATGCCTGCAACAAAATTGAAGAAGATTTTCCTCAAACAATCGAGCGCAACATAATTCTTGACTTTATTCGCAGCTCAAAACGAGGAATAATTCGCGGAGTAAATTTTGAAACGATGTAAAGGAATAGCCAAGAGGTTAAACTATTGACTACTTTTGATTTGTTGATTTGAGATAAGCACGCAGATAACGCAGATGCGACTGATTTTCACAGATAAAATCAATTACAAATTACAAAATTTGAATACGGAATACTGAATTACGGAATACTAAAACAGAATACTAAAATAAATTAATCAGATATAAGTTTTAGCATAAAATCATGAATTTCATTTCGGTTTATGCCAAATTCGTTTAAAAATAAATCGTAAATATTATTGTCGGTGTGTTCAAGAAGTTTCAAAACAGATTGTTCGCCGCCGTTTTTTAATGCGTATTCAATTATTAATGCACCAACAATATAATACCGTAAATTCAACCAACAAAAGCAGAAAGTTGCAAACCTACGGCTTGCTTTTTTAAAAAAACAATCTTTTACAGTTTATTTATTTTTTGTTACTAAATACTGAATTACGGAATACTGAATTACGGAATACCAACGACTAAATACCAACGACTAATTACCAACTACCAAATACCCTTTCGTTATCCGCATTTAGAAAATCCGCAGTCGTGGCATATCAGGCAGCCATCTTGATAAATCAGTTCGTTTGAGCCGCATTTTACACATGTTTCGCCGTGTCGGGCTTTTGTGCCGTCGGGAATATATCGTTTTAGTGCGCGTTCAACTCCGTTTTTCCATGTGTTTATTGTTTCGCTGTCGAGTTCAAGTCCTGCCACAAGATTTACAACATCAACAATAGGCATTCCGTTGCGCAATACGCCTGAAATTAATTTTGCATAGTTCCAAAATTCTTTGTTAAACATGTGAGATATTCCGCCTATTGTGTTTGTATATCCGAATTTATCGACGTATTGAAAATCGTAACGCGAGCCTGTGTCGGTTCTCACTTTTACAATTTTTCCCATTTTTACTGTGCGGGGAATAGGGCGCACATCTTCATCAACAATACCTGTAAAAATTTCGTAAGGTTTGCCATCGTAAAGTCCAACGAGGGCTATCCATTTTTCGTTTCCATTATTAAAACGTACTACTTCGGCATCAAGCGAAACGGGGCGTTTTGATGGCATTTGATTCATCGGTTCTTTGCCATCGTTTGCCGAAACAAGAACTCCCGAGCGCGAGCCTTCGCGATAAACGGTAATGCCTTTGCAGCCACATTCCCATGCTGTTTTATAAACTTCGCCGACTTTTTCTTCGGTAATTTCGGCAGGCAAATTCACGGTTACGCTTATTGAATGATCAACCCATTTTTGCATTTCGCCTTGCATTTTCACTTTTTTTACCCAATCAATATCTTGTGCTGTGGCGTTGTTGTATGGCGATTTCTTTATTATTTCGTCGATATTTTCCTGAGATAATTTTTTAATGTCTTCAATATTATATCCGTTGATTTCGCACCATGTAAGAAATTTATGATGAAAAACATAAAATTCTTCAAACGCATCGCCGTTTTTATCGACGTAGGCTATTTTTACGTTTTTATCGTTTGGATTTACTTTGCGGCGGCGTATATACAGTATTTTAAATGCGGGTTCAATTCCCGATGTGGTTTGCGACATTAAACTTACTGTGCCTGTTGGCGCGATAGTAAGCATCGAAATATTACGGCGTCCGAACTTCACCATTTCATCGTATAAATCGCTATCTTGCTTGCTAATACGTTCTATCATTGGATTGTTTTCTTCGCGTTTTGCATCAAAAATCGGAAATGCTCCGCGATCTTTCGCCATTTGTGTTGATGCTCTGTAAGCCTCAACTGCCAATATTTTTTGTATATCCGATGCGTATTTTATAGCGTCGTCTGTTCCGTACTGAATTCCAAGTGCGGCAAGCATATCTCCTTCGGATGTAATTCCCAAGCCTGTACGGCGTCCGCGAATACATTTATCTTTTATTTTTTCCCAAAGTTCAACTTCTACTCTTTTCACATCGTATTCTTCGGGGTCTTTGCTGATTTTTGAAATGATGGCGTCAATTTTTTCAAGTTCCAAATCTATCAAATCGTCCATCATTTTCATTGCTGTTGCAACGTGTTTTTTGAAAAGGTTTTTATTGAATTTTGCATTATCGGTAAACGGATTTTCGACATATCCGTATAAATTTATTGCAAGCAATCGGCAACTATCGTAGGCGCATAAAGGAATTTCGCCGCAAGGATTTGTTGATACCGTTTTGTAGCCAACGTCGGCATAACAATCGGCAACCGATTCGCGAATTATCGTATCCCAAAACAAAATTCCGGGTTCGGCACTTTTCCATGCGTTGTGAATTATTTTTTCCCAGAGTTTTTTTGCATCTATTTCTACTTTATATTTCGGTTTTTTTGCATCTACGGGATATTGTTGTGTATATGGCGTTCCGCTTATTGCGCAGCGCATAAATTCATCGTCAATTCGTACCGAAACATTTGCTCCTGTAACTTTCAATCCATCAACTTTTGCGTCTATAAATTGTTCTACATCTGGATGTTTTATCGAAAGGCTAAGCATTAATGCTCCTCGACGTCCGTCCATTGCAACTTCGCGTGTTGAGTTTGAATATCTTTCCATAAAAGGAACTATTCCCGTAGAGTTTAATGCGCTGTTCATCACGGGACTTCCTTTGGGGCGTATGTCCGACAAATCGTGTCCAACGCCGCCG
>JAITPP010000174.1 GCA_031289385.1 Prevotellaceae bacterium
GTGGCTCGAACGCGGCGCAAGCATTGCGATGTTTCCCGAAGGAACTCGCACAATAGACGGACAGGTTCATCATTTCAAAGAAGGTGCTTTTGTACTTGCAAAACAAACAAAAACAGCAATATTGCCCGTTGTTTTGGATGGTTCGTTTGCCGTGTTGCCCAAAAACGGAATGTTGCTGAAACCAACACATACGTTTCAGCTTAAAATTTTTCCCGAAATTTCGGTGCAAGAAGTAGAATCGACAAGCATAAAAGATATGATGCTCAAAGTGCAGCAACTAATCACCGATGAGCATAAAAAAATTACTCCCGAATATTATTAAAATGGTATTTAGTATTTGGTATTTAATCGGGAGTTAATAAGTTGAAAAACGGAAAATAATAAATAGTGTTATGTTAAGTCTAAAATGTTAAAAACATAAGTTACAAATATTTTACAATCAATAAATTAAAAAATTCTATTTCATTGTTAACTTAACAATAGAAAGTCTTTACGCTTTTTAAAAAAGAGTTGTGCAACTTCGTCTAACCTCTCTAACTTCCAATGACTAACGACCAAATACTAAATACTAACGACCAAATACTAACGACTAAATACTAACGACCAAATACCAACGACCAAATACTAAATACTAACGACCAAATACCAAATACTAACGACCAAATACTAACGACTAAATACCAAAAATACCCATTTACAAATTCAAATTCATATTTTTAGGATATTTTGCGCTGAAACTTATAAAATATTCTTTTGTTTCGCCGGCTTGCAACTGTTCTTCCCAAGTTATTATTCCAATATCTTCGCGGTTTGTTGTCGGTTTTGTTGTTTTTTCGAGCAATTCTACCGTAATATTTTTGTTTGTCGATAAAGGATATTGGTCTTTCAAAATCATTGATACACTTTTGTTTTGATTATTACGAACGGTAATTTTGTAGGTAAGTAAAACTTTTGTGTCAGTACCTAAGAATTTCACGCTGCTGTAATCTTGCATTTTTTCTCGTTTAACAGAAACGCGCTTGTCTGTTCCGAGTGTAAGCGTAAGTTTTTTATTTGTAGATGAGGCGTTTATCTCTGTTTGTCCGATGTATGTGCCATCGTAAGTAATATTTGCTTGTCCGCTCATCAAATTTAGTTTTTCCCACTCCGAAATTTCGGCTATCAAATACGTTTCAATATCAAGTTTGGGTGCGCAGTAATATCTATATGCAACGTTTGCCGCAATTTGTTTTTCTATTTCAATAACCTGCTCTTTTCCATTGCTTTCTATTGTGTAGGGCATATCAATCGAAAATGTACGGCTTAGATGATTTTCATCTTTTAAAATATAATCTTCTATTGATTTTGTTGTAATCACAACAACTCCACTTGCTGCACGCGAGCCGTAAAGAGCCGTTGCCGATGCATCTTTTAAAATACTAATGCTTGCTATCTGATTTTGGTCAATAGAACTAAATTCATTTTCATCAATAGGATAACCATTTAATACATAAAGCGGCTTCTGTGAATCTTGTGCAGAGCCAATTCCTCTGATTTTAATTTCGTTCGCAGCACCCGGTGCTCCTTCAGCATACGAAATACTGTTTTGCACTGCCAATCCCGGTACCTGTCCTTGTAGCATTTTTGAAACAGTAGTGATTTGTTCTCTCAAAAACCACGCATTAAAAATGGGAGCATCTTTTCCGTTGCTCGGCATTACTGTTGATAATGTGAGATTTACTTTATTCCAATCAATACCTGTTGTTTGGCTGACTTTCGATTTTGTTATGATATTTATGGGATTATCGGCAGAAACGATGTTGATGTCGTAAAATGGCGTCCAGCTTGCTGATGAAGTAAAATATTTTATCGTAAATTTTGCATTTGCGGCAAGCGGCGAGGCAAGTTTAAGTTTTAATATGCCTTCGTTTTTGCCATGTTTTGTTTTTTCTTGATTAAGTTGTTGCCTTAGCCGAGAAACTTTTTCATTAATTGCAGTTTTGTTTTTCTTCGATTTTGTTATTGCCTCGTTACATTCAAGCGTTTTTGTTTTGAAAAGTTGTATATTTTTATCTAATTCTTCAACTGCTATTTGCTTTTTTTCAACAGTCAAATTGTGGTTGATACCTTTTTCCAAAAACTCCAGCATGTTTTCGTTGATGCTGATGTATTCGTTTATCTTATTCAATTCTTCGGTGTATAAATCAATTGAATCTTGAAGTTTTTTTGTGATAATATTTTGTTTTTCGTCTATTAAATAATTTACCGAATACTCAAACGAAGATACCACAACTCCGTCGCTTATTTTTATTTGTAAACTATTGCGATTAAGTATAGGGCTGAGGTTTTCGATAGTAATTTCGTTTTCGCCTTTTGCAAGTTCAGCCGATAAAGTGTGAGTAAGTTCTGCGCCTTCAAAAAACACAGTTACATCTTTCAACGCCGCGTTTAGTTTTTTTCCATCGTCCGAAAATCCTTGTACGGCAAACAATACTAATAATATTGCTGTGATAAAATTTCTTTTTGTTTTCATGATTTTGATTTTTTTATTATTATTCGCAAAGTTAGTAATTATTTTCGCATACATTTTTCTTGCAAAGTTTTTTCAAAATTAGCGGAAATTTTATTATAAAATTCGGGATTTGCAGAGTTGTCATTCATAAAATCATATAAATCTTCCATAGAATTTATTTCTACATCTCTCATAAAATCCAATAAAACTTCTGCATACACTTCGCAATAACAATCAACATTGATATTATTCATCTGTAATTGAGATTTGATTTCG
>JAITPP010000241.1 GCA_031289385.1 Prevotellaceae bacterium
AAAAAAAATATGAATTAACTAATTTTCACTGTTTTTTTACAAAAAATAGTGAGTGGTTGAAAAAATTAACCACTCATTGCTGTTTTTATTTGAATTTCATAATATTTATTTTAAAAAAATCAACAATCTATCCATTCCTGCACAATAATTTCGGCATCTTGCAAGGCTTCGTGCAGGTTATCGTTAAGAATTATTTTATCAAAACGGTTGGAATACGAAAGTTCTTCGTCGGCGCGGCTTACACGTTTCTCAATGTCTTCAACCGATTCTGTTGCGCGGGTAATCAGTCGGCTGCGCAAAATTTCGAGCGAAGTGGGCATAATAAACACCGACAACGCTTGTTCTTTATAAGTTTCTTTAAGCCGCAATCCGCCTTTCACATCAACATCAAATACTATGATTTTTCCTTCGTTCCATATACGCTCGGCTTCGCTTTTCAGCGTTCCGTAAAGGCGTCCTTCATACACTTCTTCGTATTCTATAAATTCGCCGTTGTCGATTCGGCGTTTAAATTCGTCTAATGTTATGAAATAATAATCTTTGCTTTCAATCTCGTCGTCGCGTTTTTTGCGGCTTGTTGACGAAACCGAAAATTTGAGTTGTGGAAATTTAGTTAATAAATGCTTCACAATCGTTGTTTTTCCCGAGCCCGATGGCGCAGAAAATATAATTACTTTATTTGACGATTTCATTTGCATTTTGTTATATTTTAATGTTTTACAAGATATTCAAAACCTGTTCTTTAATTTTTTCCAATTCATCTTTCATTTGTACCACAATTCGCTGAATATTAACTTCGTTGGCTTTCGAGCCGAGAGTGTTAATTTCGCGTCCCATTTCTTGACAGATAAAAGTTATTTTTCGTCCGGGATTTTCTTCTTTGGCAGTTGCGCAAAAATATTCGCAGTGTTGTTTCAGTCGCACTTTTTCTTCGGTAACATCAAGTTTTTCAAGATAATAAATCAACTCCTGTTCAAAACGGTTTTTATCAATTTGCGCATCGGGAATAAATTCGTTAATTAAATTTTCGATACGAATTTTTATCTGATTAATACGCTCTTTTTCAAACGGTTCGACTTGCAGCAACAAGTTTTTTATGTTTTCAACACGATTTAAAATATCTGCAATTAATGCCGCGCCTTCTTGTTCGCGATAAGTGTTAAATTTGTTCAAAGCATCCGAAAAATACGCAAAAATTGCTTTCTTTTCTTCCTCATTTTCTACGTTTTCGTCAATATTAAACACTCCCGGAAGGCTTAAAATTGCTTGCAAAATATTCGGCGAATCAACATCAATTCCTGTTTTGTCGGCAATCTGCTGCAACTGATTGAAATACGCAATAACCACGTCGCTGTTGATATTTGATGCTGCATTTTCGGCGTTCATCGTGTATGTTATCGACACATCAATTTTGCCGCGCTGAGCGACTTTTATCAACTCGTTGCGAAAATCCGATTCGTAATTGCGATAAGCAAACGGCAAACGAAAAACCGCATCAAATTGCTTGCTGTTTATTGAGCGAATGGCAATAGAAATTGTTTTATCTGCCAATGTACATTCTACTTTGCCGAAGCCTGTCATCGATTTTATCATAATTTTATTTAATTTTTGTGCGCAAAATTAATAATTAATTCTTAATTAGTTGTAAGTCGTAAGTCGTAAGTCGCAAGTTGTTAGTTGTAAGTCGTTAGTCATTAGTCGTCTATTATGAAATTTGTTGAATAAAAAAAATCTTGTGTTCTTTGTGAAAACCTTTGTGAACTTTGTGTTTAAGAAATCAATTACGAATTACGAAAATTACGAATTACGCGATTGTAAATAAAAAATATTTGTGTTTTTTGCTGTAAAAAAATCAATTACGAATTACGAAAATTACGAATTACGAGATTGTAAATAAAAAAAATCTTTGTGTTCTTTGTGAAAAACTTTGTGAACTTTGTGGTTAAAAAAATAAAAAACGTCATAAAATATACTGATTATCATTATTTTAACTAAATAATTATTTGAAAAAATTCCCTTAGTAACCAAATAATTATATTCCTTTCTTTTTCCCTTATTCACTTATTTTAAATATTAAATTTCATAATCAAAACAAAAAAAAACTGCGTAAATCTATCGTATCCGCATTATCTACGTGCGTTTTCAATTAAACAAATCAACAATTTATTAAAAAAAGTATTATCTTTGCATAAAAACACATTATGAATTTTATCGTAACGAAGTTTTGATATTCAATTAAAATTATAAAAAGGAACAGACAAAATGAAAAAGTTTTTATTTTTAACAATCGCGGTATTTTATATGGGAACAACAATGAACATACAAGCGCAAAACAAAGCGGGGAAAGGAAAAACCCTTGTAGTTTACTATTCGTGGAGTGGAAACACGCGCACACTTGCACAGCAAATTCATAAATTGGTTGGCGGCGACATATTTGAAGTTGTGCCTGTAAAAGCCTATCCCGAAGATTACAACAAATGCGTAACGCAAGCAAAACAAGAAATACAATCAGGCTATCTGCCCGAATTGCGCGATGCGGTAAAAAATATCGAACAATACGACACTGTTTTCGTTGGCTCGCCCAATTGGTGGAGTACGATATCGCCGCCGATAGCAGCGTTTTTGTCGCAACACGATTTGTCGGGCAAAACCGTGATTCCGTTTTGTACGCACGGTAGCGGCGGCAGAGCGCAGTGTTTTGCCGATATTGCCAAACGCACGCCCAAATCAAAACAGTGTGAAGGTATTGCCGTTTACGGCAGCAGCGTAAATTCATCGCAAGCGCAGGTTGAAAAATGGTTGCAGAAATTGAAATAGAAAAACAGGCAACTGAAAATATAAAGGATTTGTTGATAGGGTTTTGGGTTATTTGTTTTCCCACAAAGACACTAAGAACACAAGAATATTGATTTTCAATGTTTTAATGCCCATCCTTTGTGTTCTTAGTGTCTTTGTGGGATGTTAATCTATACGCAAAACCACCATGTGTGCAGTGAAATCTTTTCAAAACCCCTCAATATACAATTTAGTTATTTTGTAATATATTTATAATGAATTGTTTGTGAAAATATTTCCTCGCAACTTAACGTGTTTTGCAAAGGTTTCAATATTTTACTTCAATCCTATTTTTTTGAGATACCAGTCTTTATCTTCGGCGCTTATATTCAGTTTATCCAATGCTTGAGGGATTTGGGTATATAAACGTTTAAAGTTTTCGATTAATTCGTTAAAACGCTCGGGGAAATATTCGAGGTTTATACTTGTTTCTTCGGCTTTTCCTATAATTTCGGGTATAATAATTTTAGCATTCTTAAATT
The DNA here is from genome assembly GCA_031289385.1 of Prevotellaceae bacterium. Classification (GTDB taxonomy): domain Bacteria; phylum Bacteroidota; class Bacteroidia; order Bacteroidales; family UBA932; genus JAIRKV01. Next base: position 3,318 of record JAITPP010000241.1, read on the forward strand.
TAAGTTCTGTTGTTGCCTTTGTAAGCGTTTTGAATTTATTAACAATGCCATCATTTATTTCAATATTATTTTCATTATAATTTATTGTAATTTCTTTTGTTGTGTTACAGTTTTGTTCGCCCAAATCTATTAGCAGCGAAAGATTTTCGCCTGTGTATTTATAATCAATTTCTTTTCCGCCGAATATTATTGATTTTGGTATAGCCACTCCGTAAAGCATGATTTCGTATTTATTTGTCGTTTTCATATCTTGATAAACGCCTTCGCGAGCAGCGATGTTTATTTTGAATGTATTTGCATTAATCCATTTTGTTGAGACGTTTGTATATGCGTATTCGGTAGCGTAGTTATTGTCGTTGCCGTTGTCTTCATACATTCGGGTTGCGCTTTCTTTTTTTGGAAAGATACAAAATCGTATGTTTTCGGGCGTTGTTTTCAAGTTTTTAATATCGTTATACATTGGAATAATCGCGCCTGATTTTATATAAACAGGATATTCGGCGATAGTAAATTTTCGTTCTAATTCCTGTCCGCCTTTGATAAGCGTTCCTGTATTCCACTCAAACCAATCGTTATCGTCGGGAAGCCAAACTTTTACGGTTGAATAACCATCAACAGAAGGCGAAGTAACGGGCGCAATAAGAATATCGTCGCCAAACATATATTCGTTTGAA
>JAITPP010000201.1 GCA_031289385.1 Prevotellaceae bacterium
ATGTCGGATAGATGCCAGATTATTTCCGAATTATTTCCGAATTAAGCCGGATTAATGCCGGATTATGCCGAATTAATATCAGACAAATGCCAGATTAATGCCGAATTAATGCCGAATTAATGCCGAATTAATGCCAGATAAATGTCGGATAAATGAAAGCGTGCAAAAAGCGTGCAAAGCGTGCAAAAAAGCGTGCAAAACTCAAAGAAACTTTGGGAGCGGGAGTTTTTTAAGAAAAGAAGAATTGCACAATGAATTGCACAATAATTGCGCACCAATTGCGCACTAATTGCGCACTAATTGCACAAATTGCACAATGAATTGCACAATAATTGCGCACTAATTGCGCACTAATAGAATCAAAACCTTTTTACATCAAACAAAAATGAAAAGTTTATCCCTAAAAAACAAAATCGCCCTAAACATAATCGTAAGTATGGCAGCGCTCACGATGGTTTTGTGTGCGGTTATTATGCTCGTTTTTAAGCTGCACACGGATAGCTTGGATGCGGGGGGAGATATTACGTCGGGAGATGTGGAGTACTTGATGATGATACTGCTGAGGGTCTGCTGCGTGGGGTGCTTTTTGCTGGTGCTGCACCTGTTTATCATATCGCGGAGGATTGCGGAGCGAAGCACCAAACCGATACAGGAGATTATAAATATCGCCAACAGCATTAGCCATACGAACCTGAGCGCGAGGATTCCGCTGCCGAGCCATAAGGATGAGGTGTACGAGCTTTCGGAAACCATCAACAGCTTGCTCGACAGGATTGAGTACGCCGTGGAGCGGGAAAAATCGTTTACGTCCTACGCCTCGCACGAGTTCCGCACGCCCCTCGCGGTGCTGAAGGGGAAGATGGAGGTGCTCATCCGCAAGCCGCGTGGCGAGGCGGAGTATAGGGAAAAGGTTGGCGCCTGCATAAAGGAGGTGGATAAGCTGAACAGTATGGTGGAGCAGCTTCTTATCCTGACAAGATGCGAGGAGGGTAAAAGTTCCTTGAGCTATGGCTACTTTCCTATAGAAGATTTGCTTGTCCGCAGCCTGCGCTTGTACGGCGAGGCAATTGCGACTAAGCGGCTGGAGGTAAAGATTGCTGCCTTACCCCCCAGGGCTTTGGTATATACCGACGAGTATTCGCTATCGACCATACTGAACAACCTAATATCAAATGCCGTAAAGTATAGCCACGACGAGGGGACGGTTGACATCAGAACGTATCAGGAGGATGATGCTTTGATGGTTGAAATACGGAATGCCGGACAGGGTATCCCCCAAGATGAATTGGAGCATATCTTCGAGAAATTCTACCGCTCATACGCCTCCGAACGCGCTGATACCAACGGTTTCGGCTTGGGGCTGCCCATCGTGAAACGCTTCTGCTCCTTGCTGAATATTGGCATTAAAATCGACAGCGAGCCAAACAAAATTACGACGACAACGCTGACCATCCCAAATTAACCATTAACCATTAACCATTAACCATTAATCATTAACCATTAATCATTAATCATTAATCATTAATCATTAATCATTAATCATTAATCATTAACCATTAATCATTAATCATTAACCATTAACCATTAATCATTAATCATTAATCATTAATCACTAATCATTAACCGCTATTGTAATCTGCGTGTTTTGTCAAATCAACAATTAATATTTTATGCAGTTTATAATTCAAAATTCAGAGTTAATAATCATCAAAATAAACTCTTTTTGTGAAAAGGCTAACGTAACCTATACATCTGCCTCTATTGGATACTTTACACATTTTATCTTCAAATTCTATTTTATCATACGAACATGATAATATTTGCTTTCCTGTTTCATCAATTAAACCGTATTTTTTATTGATTTCTACCACCCACAATCCTCCACGAAATTGTCCGATGCTATCATACGTCATAGGTATAATTTGTTCTCCTGCTTTGTTAATAAATCCGTATTTTTCATTCATGCCGACTATAACAAAACCGTCATAAGAATATCCGACATCATCATACATTAATGATGAAATTTGCTGTCCTGTTGTATCTGCCAGTATCCATTTTTCATTTAATTTCAGATATAAAAATCCATTCTGATTATACACTTCATCATAAATGCAAGGAACAATTTGTTTTCCTGTTTTATCAATAAATCCACATTTGCCATTAAATTTTACTCTTATTGCATCATTTAAAATGCAAGTTACATCATCACATATTTCATCATAAATACAAGGGATAACTTGTTTCCCTGTTTTATCAATAAATCCCCATTTTTCATTTATTTTAACACCTTCCAAACCTTCTGAAAAATCATACATACCATCATATATAAGAGGAATTATTAATTTTCCTGTTGTATCAACAACACCATATTTTCCATTAAGTTCAACCATCGCTAATCCTTCTGAAAATGACTCACCAACATAATCATGTATACAAGGAATAATTTCTTTCCCTTTTGAATTAACATAGCCCCATTTATTATCCCTTTTTACAGGTATTAAATATTCATACATCCATTCGACATAGTCATATTTATGCGGATTTACCTGATTTCCTGTTTTGTCTAAAAATATGTATTTTCCATTAGTTTTTGCTAAAATCAAACCATCATAACTCATACGCTTCATCATATCATAAATAAACGGAATAATTTGTTCGCCCGTTTTACTATTTATAGTTCCTTCTTTTTTATTTATTCCAACAATAGAAAAACCTGATAAAGAAAAACGTAGATAATCATAAATACAAGGAATAATCTCTTGTCCTGTGCTATCAATAACTCCCCATTTTGAACGAATCATTACTTGGGAAAATCCATTACGAAAATTCCATACATTATTATATATGCAGGGGGCAATTTGCTCTCCTGCTTTGTTAATAAATCCGTATTTTCCATTTATGCTTACTTTGGCAAAATTTCCCGAAAAAAAAGATACTTCAGTGTATTTACAAGGTATTACAATATTCTTTAAACTGTCGCAATATCCCCACAAGTAATTACTTTGATAAGGAATAAATTCAGGCGACTGGGCATGTAATAAATTAAGAACAAAAAAGCATATACAGAATAATAAAAAATGTTTCATATCGTTTCTATTTTAAAAAATATAATTTTAATAACTTACGACTTATAACTTACGACTTACAACTAAAACCGCATAAATCATTTCATCAAAATATTCGCCGTTTTTGAAGATGGTTTTTGATAGTTGCGCTTCAAGCAAAAATCCTGACTTTTGCAGTACTCGTTGCGAGCGCAGATTTGTAGAAAACGGGCGGGCAAAAATTCGGGTTATGTCGAATGTTTTAAATCCGTACTCAACCGTTTCTTTTATTGCTCGCGGCACTATTCCGTTGCCCCAATATTCTTCGGACAGCCAATATCCCAATTCTGCATTTTTTAAAAAAATATCTGTTTGCAGCGTTATTCCTATTGCTCCGGCGGCTTCGCCATTAATTTCAATTGCAAATACTTTTGTGGGATTATCATTTGCAACTGAGGCAATAAAATCTTTTGCATTTTCGAGTGTATATGGGTTTGGAAACATATTTGTAAGCCATTTTGCAATGTTGATATTATTCGCGTGTTTCGCCAAACTTTCGGCATCCGATTCTGTAAATTTTCGTAATTTAAATTCCATTTCAAAATTTGTAATTAATATCTTGTGTTCTTTGTGCGCTTTGTATTTTTTTTATTTTTTTACCACAAAGCGCACAAGAGTTATAAAGTTTTTAAAGCTCATAAAGTTACAAAGTTTTTAAAGATTTTAATAAAAAAATCTGCGTAAATCCGTATCATCTGCGTTATCTGCGTGCTAATCGCAATTCTCAATTTTCAATTTTCAATTTTCAATTCTCAATTCAATAAACCGTAACCCATTTGCCAACATTGTTTGCCGAAATTTTAGAGTCGTACATTGCTTCGCACGATTGCGCGGGCAGATAGAATTTGCCTACGTATGCTGCTGTCAATTTCACATAAAATATTTTTGAGCGTCCTGCGGGCAAATTAAAATATGTAAGCACTCTGTCGTCGCGAATGTCGCGGTAGGTAAATGTTTGATTGCTTCCGCTTTCGTCGCTGTCATTAATTATGCGCGAGTTTATAATTTCCCATCCCGATGGAAATATTTGCGACAGTGCAAGGTTTGTATAATTTCCGCCCGTGCCGTTGTTTTCGATGTTTACACGTGCGCTGAAATCTTTGCCCTGCGGCAGATTTGAAACATCTATCGGAACGTCGTTTTCGTCAATATACTGAACCGATATTTTCAATCCGCTTGCCTGTGCTGTTTCGTTGCCTGCCAATGGTATTCCTTCGGTTTGCAGTGTTACAAATATTGGCGCATCCGTTTTGTTTGCTATATTCAGCGAGCCTTCGTTTTTGATATTTTTAATATCTGTTTTCCATATTGTTTTTTCTGTTTTCACGTTTTGCGTGCCGTTGTCGTTATAACTGAAATTAATTTGTTTGTTTTGATATTGCATTGCAAAGCGCGATAATGTTCTCAAACAATAGGCTGTGGTTTGCGTACTCATCCAATCGTTGCTGTTTAGTTTTTCTGATATTTTTTTAGCAACTGTAAACGCAATATCCTTTTCCGACAATAACATTAGTGTTTCAACAATCATAGCCATATCGCGTTCAGACGAGCCGAAACTTTGCGAAAATCCGCTGTACGGCGTTATTTCTGTTGCCAGATTATTGATGATATTTTTGGCTGTTTGTTGTTGTCCTGCCATAGCGTATGTGGCTGCCAGCATCCATTTTGTTTGCAACGACAAGTCTTTTTGTTCTTTCAATCTATTCATTGCGCCTATTTCGGGCTGTTTTGCCAGAGCAAGCGTGTATAATCTGTACGCTTGGTCAAAATCGTTTTGCGAATACGAATAATAATCTCCTTTTTGTTTTGATTTTGTCCATTCGTTAGCCTCGCGTTTTTGGAATTTTATCCAGTTCGATTTCATTGATTGCGGAACGGCGTAACCTTGCGCTTCGGCTTCGATAATAAAATGCCCTGCATAACTTGTTCCCCAAAGATTTGCATAACGCTCGCCAGCCCAATAAGAAAATCCGCCATCGGTTGTAATAAACGAGCGCAAACGGTATAATGCTGCTTTTACATTTTCTTCGGCTTTATTTTTTTGCGATTGAGTGAGTTCTGTAACCGAATTTAAATAAATCTGCGGAAATGCCGCCGATGTTGTTTGTTCTATACATCCGTGCGGATATTGAAGAAGATAATCCAAACGGTTTTTCAGATTTATCGGCGGAAACGTAGAAACTTCGATACTCACGGCATTTGTGCCTTCCATTCCGCTCAACTTATATGCGCCATCCCAAGTTTGTCCTGCGTTTACAATTTTACTTTCGGTATGATATGTTTTTGGATTTGAATTTCGTATTAAAATATCAATATCGTATTCTGCTTTTTCAGAGCCTGAGGTTGCTATCAGTTTTACTTTTCCTGCGCCGAGTTTTTCTTTTGTTTTAAGTTTGAACAATACAAATTCATCGCCTGTGGTTTTAAACGATATATTTTTTGTTTTATCGTCGGCATATTCAAACATATCGTTTGCCTGCACTTCTACTTTTACGTTTTTGATATTATCTTCCATTGCAAAAACGCTTGCTGTGAGCGAAACGTCTTCGCCGGGGGCAAGCACGCGCGGCAGCGTTGCCAATATCATCAACGGTTTTTTAACGGCAACGGTTTTTTCTGCCGAACCGTAGGCTTTGTTGTTTCCTGCAACTACCATTATTCTAACCGAGCCAATATAATTCGGAAGTTTTATCGAATGTTCTTTTGTGCCGCCTTTTAATGTGAACGTACCTAATACTTTTACAACGGGTTTAAATCTGTTTACATTGTTGTTGTCATCGCCGCTGCCTTCGTCGCCGCCGCCGATTGCAAACAGTTGTTCAATTTTTCCGCCATAAGCGCCTATCACAAAACTGTAAATATCAAACGAGCGTATTCCCAATGCCTCGCGGGCAAAAAAAGTTGCCCAAGCATTAGGTGTTTTAAAGTTTGTTATATCAAGCAAACCGTCGTCCACAATAGCGATTGTGTATGACATTGGTTGATTTTTTTCTTCACTTATTTTTATTTTAAACGTTTCTTCGGGACGAAGTACATCGGGCATTGTTATTTTGGGTTTCAATATTGTTTGTTCGTCTTCAACAATTACGGGAATAATTCCGTAAAGCCGTATCGGTAAATCGTTTGCCGTTTGTGCATGAGGTTGAATAAGCGAAATATTCAGATAGATATTAGGAGTCATTTCTTCGGTAATTTCAATAGTTGTTTTTGTTTCTTTTGCTTTTCCATCAACCCAAAACATTTGCTGCACTTTACTTCCCGATTCTATGCTAACCAACGCCCGCGAGCCTTCGGACGATGGAAATGTGATTGTTGCTTTTTCGCCTACGTTGTATTTTGGTTTATCGGTAGCAATTACAAGAACTGTTGCAGCACTGCCGCCTTCGGTTTGACGAGGTGCGCCTGCCCAGCCTGCCCAATCGTAATACGAGGCAATGCTTGTTTTGTGATTGCTCGATTTATCGGTTACAACGATGTGATAATAACCCCACGCATCGTGTAAGGCGGTGTATTGAAATGCGCCTTTTCCGTTTGATATTTTTATGTTGAAATTTGCAACTCTGGTGCGTAGCAATTGTTCCGAATAGTTTGCCCAGCGTCCGTTGTACGAACTCCACCACCAACTCCAACTGCTTTTATAAATATTCACTTCAACATCGTTGGATGATACAGGTTTTCCGTTGCCGTCAAGACATATCACTTCGTAATTTTGTACTTTGTCGGTTTCCAACATTCCATAATTGCCTGTGCCTTTTGGCTGACGAACGCCTACAAACGATTTATACGGAATTATTTTTTCTTTTGTTGAATTGATGCTAAATTCGCCTCCATCTTCGTAAACTCGTGTAAAGAAAGTTGCTGTTACCATTCCGGGTGCGTTGCAACTTATCTTTTTTTGAAAATCGGCTATACCTTCATCATTTAATTTTCCTTCAAAAACATTAATTTCTTCGCCTGAATAATGCGCTGTCTTATTGTCAAACGAATATGTTTCGTAACCTTTGAAATACGTTCCCGTGTAAGCCAATGATGCATTAATATCTGTTTTGAGATTTTTGGCTATTGCTCCGTGCAGCCAGCGCGAAGTGATTGTTCCTGCTACTGTTCCCGATGCAAGCGATTCGGGATTAATCTTCAATTCTATTTTTAATCTGTTGGGTTTGATAGTTTCTATTTTTATTCCTTTGCTGAAAGTTGTTCCGCCTATTCGGGCGTAAACCATCCAGTTTCCTGTTGGCGCATCGCTTTCGGTTTTTACTGTGAAAGAGAAAAAATTATATTCATCGCCAACTGCTTTTTTCTTAATTATCGACTGTCCCAGAGGATTTACAAGTTCAAATTCGACAGGATGATTTTTTGGAATTACATTATTCGGGTCTTTCAATATGAGATTTAAAAACAGCGTATCGCCCGGACGCCATATTCCGCGCTCGCCGTAAATGTAACCTTTCAAACCTTTATCAACAACTGCGCCCGACACATCAAAACTGCTCAGATTTAACGAAGACGCATCGTCCAAACGCAGGTACGAGCGTTGATTGTTGTGTTTTGCTATCAGTAAATACGGCTTGCTGTTTGTGTATGTAATTTCTGCCAATCCATCGGAAGATGTTTTGCTTTTTCCTATCAACTGTTGCTGATAATTGTAAATTTCAACCGACACATCGCCCATTGGTTTTGCCGTAACAAGATTTGAAACAGCGGCTTTTATGGTTTTCATTTTGTCGATTTTGGCGATAACGCCTATGTCGGAAGCCAGCACATTACATGCAACTTTGCAATTATTGTAGTAATAATGGCTGCATGGGTCGTCGCGTCTGTTTCCGTAGTTATCATAATTACCATCATCATCGTAGTCATAATAATCGTAGTAATAATAATCGTTTGGATAGTCGTATTGGCTTGATTCGGCATCAAACTGCGATTCAAAATTATTTTCGTCTGCATCTTCATCACATTCGTACAGACTTTGCTCACGTGTTATGCTCATTTCAATTCTGTAAATAGCCCCCGGTTCGGGTGTGATAATGTTAGCCAAATCAAGCGAATAGGTATTCCACTGTCTTAATTTTTTAGATTTTTCATCATCAAGTTTTATTGTTTTCATTGTAATCAAGCGTCCTGCGCGTTTCATTTCGCGACTGCCTCGTATGTTATTCACCTGCAAAAACTGCATGATATTGCTTTCGTAAACTTTTATCACTTTTACGTTAACGGCTTTCACCATCACGGTTTGAAAAGGTATAATAAGTCCGTTTGAGTTTGGTAAAATTCCGCCTTTACACAAAAGTTTTATATCGGGTTTTTGAACGTTAAATTCTACTTCTTCCGTATAATTTTCTTTTAATTTTAATGCATTAATATTTGTTATTCCTTTATGCACCGTAACTTTTCTGCTGCCTGCAATCTCGCATTTAGGATAAACATAAATTTTATTTAATTTCACTCTATAAGTTGTTTTATAATCCGAGCAACCGTTAATAGTTATAAGCCCTTTCAGCGATTGTTTGGTATCTATCGGATGCGAAAAAGTGCATATAAGTTCGGGATTTTCGCTTTCGTGATTAATTTCGATACCGAGCAAAACAAAATCGGTGATATTTGGTATTTTTATTGCCTCTTTCAGGCTTTCATCGCTGCCAATGCTTTTGCCGTTCAGTTCGATATTCACAAAAAAATCTTTTTCTTTTGCCCTGATACTGTCGATTTTGAAAATGTGCGAATTACCTTCGTGCGCCCAGTGCAAAATATATTTTTCTTTTGTGTCGATTTTCAGCATTTTTTCAACATCGTTGTCGTTCGATTTGTCGGCTGTATATACATTTCCTGTGATTGCATACAAATCGTAATCGTTTGGCGTTGACATATCTATGCTCGAACTGAACGAAAATGATGGTTTTATTGTTGAAAACGAAAATTCAAATGTTTTCTTTTTTCCTGTTGCCTGTTTTATCACTTTCGAAACATAAAATTCAACGCTGTATTCCGTGTTGGGATTTAAGTTTTCGGCTGGAATAAATTCAACGGTTCTGCTGTCGTCGAGCAAATGTACATCACCCTTTACTTCGGGTTTGATTTTGAACAGCGTTTGAACAACATTTTCATCATCAAACGAAAAGTCATCAACCGCCTGCGAAAGTTGAATTTTTATTGTAGATTCAATAGAAACGATACCGGAAGTAAAAGCCTCAACGTATTCGTTAAATTCGGGTTCTGCCGGTATTTGTTTACATGCAAAAATGCTCAATAAAGCAATTGCAATAATGGCTAAATTTTTAATTTTATTCATGGTAATAAGATTTATGTAATTTTTATTATTTTTTTCAATATCAAAGTTATATATTTTTTTGATATAAAAGCGAATTATCTGAAAAAATATTGATTATTTTTTGAGAAACAAGAAGTTTGTCAAGTTATAAAGTTCATAAAGTTTATCAAGTTCATAAAGTTATAAAGTTTGTCAAGTTCATAAAGTTATAAAGTTTGTCAAGTTTATAAAGTTATAAAGTTTGTCAAGTTCATAAAGTTATAAAGTTTGTCAAGTTCATAAAGTTATAAAGTTTGTCAAGT
>JAITPP010000270.1 GCA_031289385.1 Prevotellaceae bacterium
ATTATCACATTATCACATTATCATATTATCACATTATCATATTATCACATTATTCCATTTTTTCATTAATCAATTCCAACCGCAACATATTCAAGGCTATTGCCGATGTTCGCGAAATGTTTACATCTCTAAGTTTTGATAAAATGTATTTTTGTGCAATAACTCGTTTTGGCGTGGCAAGGGCTATCCAAACCGTGCCTACGGGTTTTTCGGCAGTTCCGCCGTCGGGTCCTGCTATGCCCGATGTAGCAATTGCATAATCGGCATTAAGCACTTTGCGCACGCCTTGCGCCATTTGAATTACAACAGGCTCGCTTACTGCACCGTGCATTTCTATATCGGCAGCGTTAACGCCAAGCGTTTTTATTTTCACATTGTTTGAATATGCCACAACCGAGCCGACAAAATATTTTGAAGCGCCTGAGTTTGAAGTAATCATATCGGCAATATGCCCGCCTGTGCACGATTCGGCAGTTGCAAGCATTGCGCCTTTTTGTTGCAAAAGTTTTCCTGTTGCTGTGGCGAGATTATCGTTGTTTTCGCCATAAACGGCTGTTTTCAGAATTGTGCGCAGAGTAGCAAATTGAGTATCAATTTCTTGTTCCAGCAGTTGTTTGCTTTCGCCGTTGTATGCCGAAATGCGAAGCCGCACGCCCGATTCGGGATTGGGAAGATACGCAAGATGCAAATGTTCGGGTAAATTATTTTCCCATTCACTTATTTTTTCAGACAGCACCGATTCGGGTATCCCATACGTTAGCAGTGTTTTATGATAAATACTTTTTAACTTAAAATGTTTGCAAATCATTGGAATCACATCTTGCATTATTGCTTTCATCTCGAACGGAACGCCGGGCATTGCAACAAGTATTTTACCGTTGCGATTAAACCACATTGCAGGCGCAGTGCCGTTTTTGTTTAATATAGGAATACAACAGTCGGGCAATTCGGCTTGTCGGATATTGGTTTCGCTTAAAGTAATGTTGAGTCTTTGTATCAGGTTTTTAATAATTTCGAGCGATGGCTCGTGAATTTTCATACATCCTGCGCCAAAATATTCAGCCAAAACCTGTTTTGTAATATCGTCTTTTGTAGGTCCTAAGCCGCCTGTAACTATTATAATATCAGATGTTACAAATGCTCTGTCGATATTTTCGATAATATGTTTGCGATTATCGGATATTGCTGTTTTTTGATAAACATTAACACCAACCAAATTAAGTTGCTCGGCAATATATACGCTGTTTGTATCAACAATTTGCCCAATTAATATTTCATCGCCAATGGTTATAATTTCTACATTCATTATCTACTATTTATTATTTATTATTGATTATTTACTATTTGTTATTTTCATAAGTATTCAGTATTTAAGTATTCCGTATTCAAGTATTTAAGTATTCTGTATTTAGTCATTATTATCATATTACCATATTACCACATTAATCATATTATCATATTATCATATTACCACATTAACCTATTAATCATATTATCACATTAACCTATTAATCACATTAACCTATTAATCATTAATCATTAATCATTAACCACTAATCACTAATCATTAATCACTATTTCAAAGGTTTAATTTTTGTTTTAGCAGTTTGTATCCTGTTGTGCTTATTTTTATTTGATGTCCATTTTTGAGTGTTAGCAGTTGATTTTGTTTTTCGTAACGTTCGATGCGCGAAATGGCTTCTATATTAACTATATACGAGCGATGTACTCGTGCAAAATGTGTCGGCAAATTATTTTCAAAATATTTCATGGTTTGTTCTTTCAGATATTTTCCTGCGATTGTGAAAATGTAAACATAATCGCCATCGGCTTGTAAATAAAGTATATCCGACACAAGCACAACATGTATTTTTTGCCCCGATTTTACGGCAATGCGTTCTAATATTTCTAAATTTTCGTTTTGCGGCATTTGTGTTTCGTCTTGTTGCTGAATTGGCTCATTGTTAATATTTTCGACAGCATCGGCAGATTTTGATTGCAAAATATTATTTCTGAAATATAATATCAAAATCAGATATATCATAAATCCTGTTAAGATGTAAAACGGTAAAATGCGGGTAAACTGTGCGATTATTTTATCGTCGGCAATCAAGTAATCTATTGCATATCCGAGTATTATCCACAGCGAAACCGACAGCAATGCCAATGCGCCGTAGTTTACGGTTTTCTGTGGCTGCGGCATTTTTTCATAATTTCCGTATTGTATTACATTGTAGAGTATTACGCCTATTTCGGCAAACAAAATGGCGTGAACAAAAGCGTCGATAAACGACAGTCCCAACGGAAGTAAATAGGTTGAATATATTGATAATGCGTGCAATACAGCATACGTTATCCATACAACCGAATATCCGATAAGATTCCTTTTATTTTTTATGAAAAATGCCATTTTGTTTACCTTAATTTCGTATTTCGCCCCCGCCGAAAACAAACGAGCCGACTACGATTAATTTATGCGTATAATCTGTTTCTGCGCTTGGGTTTCGGTTGTCTTCAAATCCGCCGCAAATATTGTCAAGATGCAGTTCTACATTCCAATTATTTGGAACATACAGCGTTATTCCACCAAACACTGCGTTTAGTTCAATTTCTGTTTCACCTTCGGCGAGCGTTGTTTTGCGCAAATCGAGAACGATATTTCCAAACAGAGAATTTGCTTCACCGCCCGTAAACACAGGCTCGAGAACAATTTCTTCGATATTTCCGAATATGCTGTTTAAGTCTAATCCGCAACCTTCTTTGTGCCGTTTGCCTTTATAATGATAGCTGCTAAATGTTTGAAAACTTTTATTTTTCGTCCATTTCGGATTAAATAGTTTGATAATAAACAAAATACCTGCCGAAATCAATAACACAGGCCAGTAGGTTTTTGTAAAATCGTTGCCAAGCCATTCAAAAGTTTCGGGATAAACGGCAATCAGTTTAGGGATAATAAAAAATAAACCGATTACAGATAATATGAAACCGCTGAAAAAATGTCGGTAAACAAATGCAAGAACGCCGAAAATTATTAACAGCATTTGCCACGAGAAAATTACGCTTTTCCACCCTCCGTCTAAAATTCCGAAATTGAACAGCAAAAACAACGCTCCCAACACTATCAGGATAATTCCGAATATCACACCATGCCTTTTTTGCGAATGGTATTTAAATTTATTTTCTTCCATAATTTTAATTTTTAATTAATTTTTTGCAAAGATACAATGCAAAGATACTTATTTCAACATAAAATCGATGAAAATAATATTTTTCCCGACAAACGAGGGTGAAAAATAGTCGAAAGTTATCATTAGTCGTAAGTTGTAAGTCATAAGTCGTAAGTTGTAAGTTATAAGTCGTAAGTCGGGAGTTATCAAGTTTGTAAAGTTTATCAAGTTTTTAAAGTTATAAAGTTCGTAAAGTTATCAAGTTTTTAAAGATTTTAAAAAATCTGCGTGCTTTTCCAAATCAACAAATAAGTATTTCGTATTCCGTATTTAGTATTTAGTCGCTATTAATCACTAATCATTAACCATTAATCATTAATCACTAATCATTAACCATTTATTCAACTTTCGCAAGTTCTTTTTAAGCCGTTTGAGCAAGAGATTTGAAATTTAGTATATTTATAAATTTCTCATTATCAGTGATAATGTGTTGCATCAAAATTTCCATGTCTATTTCA
>JAITPP010000271.1 GCA_031289385.1 Prevotellaceae bacterium
TGAAATAGACATGGAAATTTTGATGAAACACATTATCGCTGATAATGAGAAATTTATAAATATACTAAATTTCAAATCTCTTGCTCAAACGGCTTAAAAAGAACTTGCGAAAGTTGAATTAGTAATTGAAAAAATCCGAAGGAATAGAATATATAAAACACTATAAATTAACTAACAATATAACTCACAAAAAAATATTTTCAAAAAAAATGAATTTTGATACGTAAAATCGGCTCAATTACGTTATTTATACAAGCGCATAAATTATACAGATAAAAATGATTTTCGCAGATAAAAATTTTTGTGATTGTTGAAAAAAAAATTTGCGGTTGTTCAGTTAAATTGTTGATTATGTAAATCACTATTTATTAATATATTAACTAAATTTAACCAATAGAATTTTTATAAAACTAAAAATATTAGTTTCTTTGTGTGAAATTTTTTTTATCCCAACGTGCATCAAAATGCAATTTTGTACGTTATATAGATAGAAGCGGTTAAATTTATGATAGGAGAAATAATATAGAAAATTTTTATTGGAATTTTAGAATTTATGTGTTTGCAATATTTTTTTGAATCTGAAAATCATTGTATTGACTTTTTTTAACAATTACAATTAAAAAAATACATACATTTGCATATTGAAAAACAATAAATAAATATCGAAATACATTATTTATATATTAAAAAAACAGAATATACATATACAAAAAATAAATATAAGTAAAAATAAAAGAAATTACCATGAAATTCAAACTAATTGTAACAACTATCATGCTGTTTTCGGCGCTCACAGTATCCGCTCAAAACACATCATCAGCTAACACCACAACAATCAAAGGTACATTGATTGATTCGGCAACCAACAAAGGCGAATCGTTTGCCACAATTAATATCGTAAGCAAAAACGCCCCAAACGTTTCAGTAAAAATGGCAGTAACCGATGACTCGGGAAAATTCAGCGAAAAAATAAGCGTTCGCGGCGATTTTATCCTAATAGCATCAGTCATAGGAAAGAAAACGGTAACAAAAGAATTTTCGGTAAACGAAACAGACAAAACAGTTGATTTGGGAACATTGCACATTTCGGATGATGTTCAGCAATTAGGTGGAGCAATGGTAGTTGCACAAAAACCATTGGTAAAAGTCGATTTGGATAAACTTGAATACAGTGTTGAAGACGACCCCGATTCTAAAACCAACAGCACCCTCGAAATGCTTAGAAAAGTGCCAATGGTAACGGTTGACGGCGAAGATAATATACAGGTAAACGGCAGCAGCAGTTTCAAAGTTCATATCAACGGAAAGCCCAACAATATGATAAGCCAAAATCCCAGCGACGTTCTTAAAAGCATGCCCGCAAATACAATCAAAAAAATTGAAGTTATCACAAACCCCGGCGCAAAATACGATGCCGAAGGTACAAGCGGAATATTAAATATTATCACCGTAGGCGGAGGTTTTGAAGGTTACACGGCAACATTTCGCGCAGGCGTAAGCAACATAGCATTAAATGGCGGAGTATATGCCTCAATAAAAAAAGGAAATCTTACGATAAGCACAAACTATTCGTACACTCGTAATAAAAGACCACCGTTTTATATCGACACATATCGCGAAAATTATGAATCGAACAGCGAAAAATATCTTTTGACACATCAAACGAGCAATAACAGCGGCAATTTTCAATACGGCAATATCGACGCAAGTTACGAAATTGATACATTACGCTTGCTTTCGATGTCGTTTGGAATGTTTGGCGGAAACCCCACAAGCAGTAGAGATGGTTTTACCGAAATGCAGGATAATAATTCTAATCCTGTTTACAGTTATTCGCAAAACGGCAATTCTAAATCTTCGTGGTATTCAATCGACGGAAGTGTGGACTATCAACGTTCGTTTAAAACCAAAGGGCGGCTGCTCACATTCTCGTATCGCATAAGCACTAATCCTGAAACTGCTGATGCGTACAGCCGTTACAGCGATGATGTAAATGTGCCTGCGATATTGCAATTATCAAATCGCCGTTCGAATGACGAACAAAGCACTACCGAGCATACGTTTCAGGCAGATTATACAACGCCAATAGGCAAACTGCATACCATTGAAACAGGCGCAAAATATATCATAAGAGATAATGTGAGTAACGATAAATATTACTCTGCGCCATTGAATACCGAAAATTTTCAATACATCGACAGCATGAGCAGCCACTACAAACATTTGAACGATATTTTGGCGGCTTACGCAGGATATACGCTGAAATACAAAAAAGTTTCGCTTAAAGCAGGCGTCAGATACGAACACACATCGCAGGATATTGAATACATTGTAGGTTTGGGCAAAAATTTTAATGTAGCGTTAAACGATATTGTTCCGTCGCTGTCGGCAGGAATAAAACTTTCGGATACAAAAAACCTGCGTTTCGGATATAATATGCGTATTCAGCGTCCGAGCATTTATTATCTCAATCCGTATGTTAATATTACAAATCCTGTAAATATAAGTTATGGAAATCCCGATTTGAAAACTCAAAAAGCCCACGTGTTCAACGTAAATTACAGCAGTTTTACGGCAAAACTCAGTATTAATGTGTCATTATCGTATCATTTCGGAAGCAACAGTATAGACAGAATAAGTTTTATTAAAGATAATGTTCAACACAATACCTACGCCAATATAGGACAAAGCAACATAACTGTTTTTAATTTTTACACCAATTGGAATATAACGCCCAAAACCCGCATCAACCTAAACAGCCGACTGTCGTACAGCGATTTTGACAATGACGCATCCAACTTGCACAATTCGGGATGGAATGCAGACGCTTTTGTTGGTATTCAACACACATTTCCACTCAAAATACGCGCAAGTATGAATGTGGGAGGAATGACACCGGGTATAAATTTACAGGGACGCAGCAGTGCGTTTCATTATTACACTTTGTCGGTAAATCGCTCGTTTCTTAAAGAAGACAGACTGTCGATAGGCATTAGTGCACGTAATTTCCTTAACAGACAAATGAGCCAAAAATCGGTAACCGAAGGCGTTAATTTCAGATACGAAGGTAAAGCTACATACTCTCAATATGCAATAGGATTTAATATCAACTACCGACTTGGAAATCTGAAAGCAAGCGTCAAAAAAGCCAGCCGCACCATAGTAAACGACGACGTAAAAAGCGGCGAAGGCAGCAGCAGCGGGGGCGGAGAAAATTAATTCATTATTTACTATTTATTATTTACTATTTTGTGCTGTTCGTGTTTTTTTATACATGGGCGGCACAAAGTTTTATGAAGGAAAAAATCTTTACAACTTTAAAAACTTTACGAACTTTATAACTTGACAAACTTTAAAAACTTGACAAACTTTAAAAACGTAATAACCAAATATTTACATTAAAATAAAAATTTATCTGCAAAAAAAACTCAATCATTAATTATCAATACAATATTTTTATTTACCTTTGCTGCCCTCTTTAACATAGTGAGAGATTAAAAATAATGTCTAACCCATTAATAAAAAAACAAAAAATAAATGGAAGATTATCAAGAAAACCTCGTAAACGAGGAACAACCTGCAAGTGTAGCAGAAGAAACTGAACAAGAGGTTGCAGAAGTTGTGGAAACACAAACAGATGAACCCGAAGCAGCAGAAGCCGAAACAGCCGAAGTTGCAAAAGAAGAAACTAAAAGCGTAAGAAACACCAAACGCAATGTAGTAAACAATTTTTCTGTTCCTATCGATCAATTCAATTGGGATACGCTCGACAACGAAGATTTGTACGGCGGCAACAAAGTTGAAATTGAAGAACAGTACAATCAAACATTATCAAAAGTTGCTGAAAACGAAATCGTTGAAGGCACTGTTGTATCTGTTACAAAACGCGAAGTAATTGTAAACATCGGTTACAAAAGCGAAGGCGTGATTGGCATCACCGAATTTCGATACAATCCCGAATTAAAAGTCGGCGACAAAGTTGAAGTTTATGTAGAAACAGCCGAAGACAAACGCGGACAACTGATTTTATCGCACAAACAAGCGCGTGCATTGCGCTCGTGGGACAGAGTAAACGAGGCTCTCGAAAAAGACGAAATCATAAAAGGATACATCAAATGCCGTACCAAAGGCGGTATGATTGTTGATGTTTTCGGAATAGAAGCATTTTTGCCCGGCTCGCAAATCGACGTAAAACCTATACGCGATTACGATATGTTTGTTGATAAAACTATGGAATTTAAAGTTGTGAAAATAAATCAGGAATTTCGCAACGTAGTTGTATCGCACAAAGCACTTATCGAAGCAGAAATTGAAGCGCAAAAGAAAGAAATTATTTCGCATCTCGAAAAAGGACAAGTTCTTGAAGGAACTGTTAAAAATATTACATCTTACGGCGTATTTATCGATCTTGGCGGAGTTGACGGACTTATTCATATCACCGATTTATCGTGGGGACGAGTTACTCATCCCGAAGAAATCGTTACATTAGATCAAAAAATAAATGTTGTTATACTTGATTTTGATAACGATAAAAAACGTATCGCACTCGGTATAAAACAACTTACACCGCACCCATGGGATTCGCTCGACGCAAATCTTAAAGTTGGCGATAAAGTAAAAGGAAAAGTTGTTGTTATGGCAGATTACGGCGCATTTGTAGAAATTTCGCCGGGAGTGGAAGGACTAATTCACGTGTCGGAAATGTCGTGGTCACAACATCTGCGCAGCGCACAGGACTTTATGAAAGTAGGCGACGAAGTAGAAGCAGTAATTCTTACAATCGACAGAGACGAACGCAAAATGTCGCTCGGCATAAAACAACTGAAAGCCGATCCTTGGATTAATATCGAAGAAAAATATGCAGTAGGCAGCAAACACATAGCCAGAGTTCGCAACTTTACAAACTTCGGAATATTTGTAGAAATAGAAGAAGGCGTTGATGGACTAATTCATATAAGCGATTTATCGTGGACGAAGAAAATAAAACACCCTGCCGAATTTACACAAATAGGCTCGACTATTGACGTGCAAGTTCTTGAAATTGATAAAGAAAACCGTCGTTTAAGTCTTGGACACAAACAATTGGAAGAAAATCCATGGGATGTATTTGAAACCTTATTTACGGTTGATTCTGTTCACGAAGGAACAATTACCGAAGTCAGCGACAAAGGCGCAATAGTTTCGATGCCCTACGGAGTTGAAGGTTTTGCCCCCGCAAGAGGATTGAAAAAAGAAGATGGCACAACTGCAAAAGCAGACGAAAAACTTCTTTTCAAAGTGATTGAATTTTCAAAAACAGGAAAGAAAATCACAGTTTCGCACACACGTACATTTGAAGATGAACAGAAAGAAATTGAGGCAAAAGAAAAAGCAGCAACCGAAACTTCAACAAAAGATGCAATAAAAAAAGTACAGTCGGCGATAGAAAAAACAACACTCGGCGATGTTGAAGCATTGGCAGCCTTGAAAGAAGAAATGGAAAGCCAAAGCGAATAACGATTGGCAAAACGAATTGCAGAAAATACTAATGTATGATTTATGACTTTTAGCGTTACAATATTAGGAAGCAGTTCGGCATCGCCAACAATAAACAGATTTCAAACCGCTCATGTAGTAAATATACGTGAGCGGTTTTTCTTGATTGACTGCGGCGAAGGCACACAAATGCAAATGCTGCGCAGTAACATAAGCGTTTCCAAAATAAACCATATTTTTATATCACATCTACACGGCGATCATATTTTCGGGCTATACGGACTGCTGTCAACAATGAACCTCGACAACCGCCGACAAGAACTGCATATCTACGGATTTAGCATGCTCGAATATATTTTGAACGATTTTTTAAAATATTTCGGCAACGAATTTAGATACAAAATAATTTTTCATGTCGTTAATGTTCGCCACCGTAAAATTATTTATGAAGATGAGACAATGACAGTTGAAACCATTCCGCTAAAACACCGAGTACCTTGCTGCGGCTATCTTTTCAAAGAAAAAATGCCCGAACTTAATGTTCACAAAGAAATGATTGGGCGATATAAACTGTCGCTTGCCGAAATTGTGAAAGTAAAAAACGGCTGCGACTTAATGTACGACGACGGAACAATAATATCAAACGACGAACTTGCTTACCTGCCCTACAATCCGCGCTCGTATGCTTTTTGCTCTGACACACAATATTACAAAAAAGTTGCGGATATTGTTGCCAACGTAGATTTACTTTACCACGAATCAACATTTGCTCACGACTTGCTTAAAATAGCAAAAAAAACAGGACATTCAACAACCGTTCAAGCAGCCGAAGTTGCAAAACAAGCCAACGTAAAAAAACTGATTATCGGACATTTTTCGTCGCGATATAAAGACTTAGAGCCGCTACTAAACGAAGCCCGCAGCGTATTTCCCGAAACATATCTCGCAAAAGAAAACGAAGTTTTTGAAATAGAATTGATTACTTGTAAGTCATAAGTCGTAAGTCGTAAGTTGTAAGTCGTAAGTCGTTAGTATTTAGTATTTAGTATTTAGTCGTTGGTATTTAGTATTTAATTGTTTTTTAATATGTAAATCAAATTATATTTATTTTTATCTGCGAAAATCTGTCGCATCTGCGTGCTAAAAAGAATGAAGAATGAAGAGTTAAGAATGAAGAATTATTCATTAATAACTTCCCTAACTTCTTAACTTCTTAACTTCTTCTAACTTCTTAACTTCAACTTAAAACTCACAATTTTTTTATTATGAAAAATATTTTTTGCAATTCCGTTTTTCTCTTCTCCCACAAAGACACAAAGTTCACAAAGAAAATATTAATTCTAAATATTTTTTTTAAAATCTTGTGTTCTTTGTGAAATTCTTTGTGAACTTTGTGGTTAGAAATTATTAAAAAGCACGCAGATAACGCAGATAAAACAAATTTACACAGATTTTTTTTAAAAAATCTTTATGAACTTTATAAACTTGACAAACTTTATAAACTTTATAAACTTGACAAACTTTAAAAACTTTATGAACTTTAAAAACTTTATAAACTTGACAAACTTTAAAAACTTTATAACTTTTATTGTCGATATTTTCAAAATTTCATCTAAATTTGCAAGAATATTAAAAATTCTTACAAAAAATTAAAAAATGAAAAGAGATATACAGATTTTTGACTTGATTGCAAAAGAAAAAGCTCGGCAAACACACGGAATAGAACTTATTGCTTCCGAAAATTTTGTGAGCGAACAAGTGCTTGAAGCTATGGGCTCGGTGCTTACCAACAAATATGCCGAAGGTTATCCCGCAGCAAGATATTACGGCGGCTGCGAAGTAGTTGATCAAACCGAGCAACTTGCTATCGACAGGTTGTGCAAACTTTTTGATGCCGAATATGCTAACGTTCAGCCACATTCGGGAGCACAGGCAAACATGGCTGTTTTTATGACAGTGCTTAAACCCGGCGATACTTTTCTCGGATTGGATCTTTCGCATGGCGGGCATCTTTCGCACGGCTCGCCCGTAAATATGTCGGGATTATGGTATAAAGCGTTGGCTTACGGCGTGTCGCCCGAAACAGGCAGAGTTGATTATGATATGATGGAACGCATCGCAATTGAACATCAACCGAAAATGATTATCGGCGGAGCATCGGCATATTCGCGCGAATGGGATTACAAACGAATGCGCGAAATTGCCGATAAAATAAATGCAATATTAATGATTGACATGGCGCATCCTGCGGGTTTGATAGCGGCAGGATTGCTCGAAAATCCACTGAAATATGCGCATATCGTAACATCTACTACGCACAAAACTTTGCGTGGACCTCGCGGCGGCGTTATTCTTATGGGAAAAGATTTTGAAAATCCGTGGGGATTGAAAACACCGAAAGGAGTAACTAAAATGATGTCGCAATTATTAAATTCGGCAGTATTTCCGGGCATACAAGGCGGACCGCTCGAACATGTGATTGCAGCAAAAGCCGTTGCTTTCGGCGAGGCTCTTTTGCCCGAATATAAAACATATCAAACACAGGTGAAGAAAAACGCCGCTGTTATGGCAAAAGCGTTTATCGACAAAGGATATAATATCATTTCGGGCGGCACTGATAATCATTCGATGCTGATAGATTTGCGTACAAAATTTGCCGAACTCAGCGGTAAAATCGCCGAAAAAGCATTAGTGGCGGCAGATATTACGGTTAATAAAAATATGGTTCCTTTTGATAGCCGTTCGGCATTTCAAACTTCGGGTTTGCGCGTGGGAACTCCCGCAATCACAACTCGCGGACTGAAAGAAGAACATATTTCCGCTATCGTTGATTTTATCGACTGCGTACTTTCTGCACCCGACGACGAAAAAATTATAACCGATGTTCGCAAGCAGGTAAACGAAATGATGAACAAGTTTCCGCTATTTGCGTGGTAGATATTTAATTACAAATTACAAAATTACAAATTACGATTTTTTAATATAGATAATTTTTTTGCGCTCGTTGTGTTTTTTTACCGCAACGAGCGCAAAGTTTTTTGCAAAGAACGCAAACTTTATAATGTCCAACTTTTGCAAAATTGAATATTCCTCTACCAACGACTAACGACTAAATACCAGCGACTAAATACTAAATAAATTACGAATTAATAAATTATTAATTCTTATTTAATTGTTGAGTTGATATTTATTTCAACTTTTCGTTTTCTTTTTCAATTCGCGTATTTGCTCTTTCAGTTCGGATATTTGATTTTCGTAAAGTTCAATAATTTTATCGGAAAGATGATTTATTACGCCTTCGTTTATTCCAACAGAATAATCTTTATTTTCCTGATAAACACAATTATCGGGTAGTAAATCAACAACTTCTTTGTTGTAAATTTGTGCTATTTTGTTAAGCAAATCCAAACTTGGGGAATTTTTGTCGGTTTCGTATCTGCGATATGTCGATTCGGAAATTTCCAGCATATCGGCAACTTGAATGGGCGATAGATTACGCTCTATCCGCAAACTTCGTATTTTATTTCCTATTTTCATGTTAATTTATTTTTATACAACAATAATTTTACTGTTTATTAAGCACACAAAGTTATAAATATTTTCATTAATGCAATTTTTTTGTAAAATATGACAAAAAACTTGTCAAATATTACCTGTTTTTTGTCATTTTTTATTTGCTTAATATGTAAAGATTGTGGACTTTTGTGTAAGTTTTCATGAAAATAAAATATACACATATACAATGCGTTAAAATGGTAAAAAATAAACATTTGAAATAATTTGTTGTGTATGCAGGTTGGTAAAAAACTGAATAAAACATTTTTATATAAAGATTTCCTGTAAAATAAAAAATCAGTTTGCACGGGTTCTGTCGTAAAAAAACAGATATTGCATTTTGGGTTTTTGATATTTCCGGATAAAAAATATCGAAAATAAAAATTATTAATTTTTAAAATAATAAGATTATGAAAAACAAATTATTAAAATTTTTTTATATCGTAACAGGCATTTTATTTGCGGCAAGTTGCCAAAACGATAATTCGGAAGATATTGTTATATCTCCCGCGCAAAGTATTCAACCGCAAAATATTGAGAGAGTTATTTTGCCAATGGAAGGCAATAGTACAGAATTACCTCCTTTTTATCTTTCTGAAATAATAGATGGCAAAGAAATTCTTACGCCTATGAGACAAGTGCCGCCAGTTCTAAACCCTCCTCCAAATGAACCACCAGGTGGAGATGAATTAAATCCAGGTGATGGATTCAATCCGACTACGGAAGTGCCAGTGTTTGAGGCTAATTTGTATTTTGAAATTGGAGAGGTTCGTGAATTTAATAATGGTGGTGGGTATGGAGCAGGAGGAGAAACAACATATCTTTGGGACTGGAATGGGACAAATGATTTTTTATATACAATTATAGGTGGGACAATTAATTCAAAACTTAAAATAACAGCTCTGCGATCAACTACAACTAATTCTAATTGGGCACTTTTAAATGTTTATAAACGTAATACATTTTATTGTGATTCTTGTTCTGATGGACAAGGGGGCTTAGATAATATGGTAACAATCTATACACTGACATCCATATATAGATATACCCTCATAACATACCCACTTACAATTCTTTGATTAAAATATAGATAAATAAATGACTATTCTCCATTAGGCATAGCATCATGCCCACGTAGTGCTAAATGTAGCGTCTTCGTTTTGTAAATACTAATATGTAAAAAAGACACCTTCATTTTAATTGCAACGTCGATAAAAACACTACGCCAAACAGAGTATCGTTGTATATATACTCGCAATGATTTATAGTAAAGCATCATTGCGAGGAGGAGCGACATAGCAATCTATAATATTGGGTTTTTTAGCTTATTTTTGGTGGCAAGTAATTGTTTGTAATCTAAAACTTATTTACTAATTGAGTTTACAAGAAGATATAATATAAAAAAAATTGTACTTTTGTATAAATAAATTTATAGCATTATGAAAAAAAATATATTATTTTTACTAATATTCTGCTTTTCATTACAAATGAAAGCACAAACAGCAAATACTGATTTTGTTGTTGATAATATGGAAAAGCAATTAT
>JAITPP010000297.1 GCA_031289385.1 Prevotellaceae bacterium
ATATAATTTTCGGCGCTAAATAAAGCTGAATCGTTTTTGGCTTTTACCATCAAAAATATTCCGAAAGGCAGGAACAGCGCGTCTGCAAACCACATTGCAAATACTACGGGAACGATTCCCTGTGTCGCCATTTTTTTTGCCATAGTTGATAATATAAAATATGCTATAAATATCAACAACGAGGCTACGGTGGGCATTCCAAGTCCGCCTTTGCGAATAATTGCACCAAACGGCGCGCCTATCAGAAAAAATATAAAACAGGCTATCGACAATGTGTATTTATAATGCCATTCGACGTCGGCTTTACGGATATTTGTTTCGTTAATTTCAATATCCGATATTGTCATCGACATTGTTGTGTGCGAGGATGTTGATTTTTCCATCGCGTATCGCAATGCCGATTGTTTTTGCTCGCGCGAAAATGTTTTAAAAGCCGAATCAATATCAATAGTATGCTGTAATTTATTTGCGTTGTCGTTGAGTGTGCGTGTGGCTGTGTCTATTTCGGCGCGGTTGTCAAACGACTGCGACTGGCTGTAATCCGTCCAAAAATAATCGACTTTTACTTTCTGAATATCCGAAACGGAATCGACAAAACGAGATAATTCGCTCGATTTCATTGCTGTATATTGACTTCTGAACAGTTCGGCATCGGTGCGTTGCATTTTGTTTTTGCTTAAATCAACAATTAAAGTGTGTTTATCGAAATTTCGTTTTTGAAAAGAAAATGTGTTGTTTTTTTGAGCAAAACCTGCCGATGTAGCGTCTTCGTACGAAACGCCGTTGTACAGCGTAACAATCATGTTGTCGTTTTCGGTTTTTATGTATCCCGAATCAGCCACAATAAGTGCAACGTTGCCTTTGCCTTCGGGATGCTGATAAAGTAAAATTCCCGTCATTTTATTTGTTTTCGGATGTTTTGTTGCAACTTTTATAACATTATCGTCGATTGCGCAAAACACGCCGGGAATAATCTGCGCATCAGGACGTTTGTTTTTAATATCCCAAAATACGCTGTAAATTTTCATCATCGCATAAGGCATAACATTGTCGGCAACGTAAAATGCAAACATCGTAACCAAAGCGGCAACAAAAAACATTGGGCGCAGAATTTTCATCAACGACAATCCTGCCGATTTCAGAGCAAGCAATTCGTTGTTGCCGCCCAAATTTCCCATAGTCATTATTGATGCAAAAAGCATCGAAAGCGGCAATGCCAGCGGAATAACGTTAAGAGTTGCCCAAAACATAAATTCGGCAATCACCGAAGCATCCAAACCTTTGCCTACAATATCGTCGATATATCGCCACAACATTTGCATAAGCAGAATAAAAACAACTATTGCAAATGCCAGCAACATTGGTCCCGAAAACGATTTTAATATGTGTACATATACTTTTTTCAAAAGTTTTGTTTTAATAAATATTTTGCAAATTTAATTTATTAATTGGAATATGGCAAAAAAAATGAAGAATGAAGAGGGAAGAGTTAAGAAAGAAGAATTGGTTTTGAATTTTGTGATAAAGAAAATAAAAATGAATAGCTGTTTGAATTGCCTACGGCTTTAGCCGTAGGGAAACGAAATAAAAAACAACAGGCTTTAGCCAAAATATCAATAGAATTAGGCTAAAGCCGATATAAATTATTCATTTTATACTCCTGCTAAAACAGGAGACAATTCAAAAGTTGAGAATTAAAAAATGATAGAGCGAACAAGGTAAATATCGTCCGAACGGGAGAAATATCATAACAAGATTTTAACTGCAAAAATATTTTGCAAAATCTTTTTATGATTTTTTGTTGATTTAAATAATATTTTTGTATATTTGCGCTTGTAAAATTTCTTTAAAATAATAGTTATGAAAAACTATTTACAATATACAACACGCAAAGGCATAAAATACAGACTCTTGCTTTTACAGCGAGAGAGAAATAATCTTTTTACATAAAATAATCTTTTAATAATATATTAAAATATAATAAAATATGAAAAAAAATACATTAAAATTAACAGTAATACTGTTTGCTTTGGCGGGAATTTTTGCCTGCCAAAAAGAAAATGTAGATGACATACATTTTAAGGAAATAACAATAGGTAGCGAAAATCCATCAATTAATTATTCTACCAATGGAATAAAATTTAAATTTTGCCTACTTAATGAAGAAAGCAAACCATCAACTATATTCAATGAAGGTGAAAATTTTAGTTTTTATTTTTCAACAACAAATAATAGAAACGAAACTTTATACTTTGATTATGATTTTATATACAGTGCAGAACCTGTTTTTTGCAGAGTATATAATTCTGATGGAAAAGACTTTGGCAAATCTTACCAATGTAAAGGTGCTACGTTTATAAGTCTGGAAGTATATAAACTTGAAAACAATCAAAAATGTGTATTTCAAGTACCTTGGATAGATAATAGAAGCGATTGGGGTTGGTATAGCGTAGCACTAAAAAATACTCAGAATGATTATTTGCCACAAGGTAAATATTATACCGAGTTTGAATATAATTTTATTTTTAGACGTACCGTAGGAAATGATGACAATTTTCTAAAAATAGATAAAGTAAAGTTTAAAATTAATTTTGAAATAAAAGATAATAAATGATGAAAAAAAACTATTTTGAAAATAGTAGCAATATTACTGTTGGCAGGAATGGTTTCTTGCGGGAAAGATGATGATGAAAATGTCAATATCTTCACAGGCAAGATTTTATTTCAATATTCTTATATCAATTATGCGTGGTTTTTCCAACATGAAGGTTTTTTTATTGATAACGAAGGGCAAATTCTGACTTATTCCCGCAGTTCAAATATTCATCCATATCCTGATAATTGGCATTTTCCAGATGAAAATAATCGCATAACAGAGGCAGAGATGAATGAAAATCTGTTGCAAACAGAAATTTCAGAAAAAAAGATAGATAAAGCCATTTTACAGAAATACGCAAGAAAATTGTCGTCAATAAAAGAAAATGCTTATATTGAATACCAAAATTCTTATGATGCAGGCGCAAGTGTCCCTGTGTGTTATCTCTACGACGAATATACAAAAACGTATAAAGAGATTCTGTTAAGTCAATATGGTGATTTTGTTAGTATAAATAAAGATAAAACAGCAAAGGAAATAGATGAATGGTTAACGGCTATATTTACAGAGTAAAAATTAAAATGTTTTTGCTCTGACGAGGTTGCCTCTTTCTCACTATTAAGTTCTACTTTCTGTATCGTTTGAAAAATATTTTGGTTCTTCAAAAATATTGTAATAGCTTATGCTGCACAAAATTAAAACGGTTAATAACTATTGCAGGATTTCGCGGGTTTTAGCCGTTTTCTTTTTTATTCTATTGCTGTAATGTAATACTGTATTTTTTGTTTGCTACCTTTCAAAACGCCAACTGTTAGTTTTATTTCTCCAAAATCTTTTTTTGAATGTTCCATAACGATGGTTTCCGAAAATGGTTTTTCGGTTTTTGTTTTCAGGTTTGGGTTTTACGCTGCTTACTTTTTTTGCTCTTTCAAAAATTTCAGTTTAAAAAGTAACTGCTGTTAAATTAATAATGAAATATAATTTAATTTATTGATTATAAAATACTTGCAACTTGTATTTTTGACATTTTAGACTTAACATAACACTAATAATAAGTAGTGTGTAAATTATTGCCTTCATATTTTTCAAATATTTTTATTTTTCATTTTCAAACTCATCTGCCCACTCTTGCAATTTTTATTGCAAATAAATACTTACAGGCACAGTAAAATAAACCCGAACATATTTTCCGTCTTTTTTACCTGCTTCCCATTTTGGCATTCTTCCGATTACTCTGATTGCTTCAGCATCAACCATATCATACAATGACTTTAAAATTTCGATAATTTTTATTGTTCCGTCTTTTTCGACAACAAAACCGCAAGTTATTCTACCTGAAACACATATACCAACAGCTTCGGGTGGAAAATTTAAATTACTATTAATAAAATTCATCAATTCTTTATTACCTCCATGAAATTTGGGCGGTTCATCTACTTCGTCCATTTGAAAAATTTTATTGTCATCTAATTTAAAATTGATAGAAATCGTGTGTGTTGTATTATTATTATAACCGCGTTTTTGCATTGAAATTTCATAAATTAAACGTTTAGCCTCTCCGTCAAGTGTTGAACTGCCACTCGAATTAACCAAGTGCATTTCATTTATTCTCCCAATACAGTCGGTATCAAATTTATAAATCGCCGTGCCTTCTACATTTTTCACAAAATCCATTAAAGGATAATGCGTATTAGTGTAAATAAATTCGGCAAAAGCGGTGCTGTCAGACAAAATATCCTTGTCGCGAAAGTTTTGTCCGAAAGCATTTTCACAAGCAAACAAAGCAAGCGAAATAAGCAGTGATATGTAAATTGTTTTCATTTATTAATTGTGTTTATTTATCAGACTTATATTTTTATTTCAGTATCTTTTACGGTTATTGTTTTTTCTTGCTCATAAAATATTTTCAATTAAAGTATTCATAACTCCACAAAAGTACAAATTTTTGTCATAAAAAGAATCTATTTGTTTCATTGCTTATTTGTTGATTTGGCTAAAACTTTTTTTGAGGTGCTA
>JAITPP010000030.1 GCA_031289385.1 Prevotellaceae bacterium
GACTTTAAATGTGCTTCTCATACTCATTTTTTTAATTTACAAAATTAATTTATATTTTTTAAAATGAGTCTTATGCAACACAGACAATATCTGACAGTTACAAGCCAATTTTTGACAAATTCAATCCCTCGTTGTCTGCATATTCAAAGGGGTACGATTTGGGTTGCAAACTTTGTCTGTTTATGCCGCTTTTTTGTCGTTCGTCCAAGTCAAAAACAATGACTAAAACCGCTTAACACACTGTTTCCAAGTTTTTTGACTTATCAGCGTCGCCCTTTGTCTGCATATCCCTTTTTTTTGGTTTAGTTAAATCAACAAATCAACAAATCAACAAATCAACAAATCAACAAATCAACAAATCAACAAATCAACAAATCAACAAAAAACAATTAATTAATGTTGATATCGATTTTGCCGCTGTACATTACTTGTCTTGATGCGGCTTGTTCGGCTTCTTTTTTGGATGCGCCGTAGCCTTCACCGAGAATTATATCGCCGTCAAACAATATTGCGCGAAAGCGGTTGGAAGAGGGATGTGTGGTTTCTTCGCAACATTCAAAAACCAATTTCGATTTGCTTTTTTGTCCCCATTCAAGTATTTTGCTTTTGTAATCAACTTCTTCTTCAATAAGTTTTTTAATATCAACATATTTAAGAAATTGTTGTATAAATATTTTTTTTGTGGTTTTATATCCAAAGTCGAGCAGCATTGCTCCGTGTATGGCTTCAAAAATATTTCCTGCCGCTCCTTTTGCTTGTTTGTTGTGGCTTTGTTGTTGCACCAATAATTTCATTAGTCCGCTTTGTTGCGACAGCAAATTTAAACTTTTGCGGCTTACTATTTTCGCCCGCATTTTTGTAAGAAAACCTTCTTGTTTATTAGAAAATTGAAGAAACAGATGTTCGGCAACTATGCTGCCTAAAACGGCATCGCCAAGATATTCCAAACGCTCGTTTGTTCTTTTTTTTTTGCTTTTGCTTTTGGTGAAGATTACATCTGACCTTTGGGTTAAGGCTATTTTATATAATTCAATATTTTTAGGATATTTTCCTAAAATCTTTTTAAAGCCTTCGTACAGCTGTTTATCTTCTGAAAATTTTACTATTATAGATTTAATAGATATCAAGGCTAATCTAATTTCTTAAGAACTATTGCAGCATTATGTCCTCCAAATCCGAACGTATTACTCAAAGTTACATTAACTTTACGCGGTTGTGCGTTGTTAAGTGTAAGATTCATTTTTTCGTAATCTATTCCGGGGTCGGGAGTTTCAAAATTAATAGTAGGTGGTATAATTTGGTTTTGTATTGAACAAATACAAGCCAATGCTTCGAGTGCGCCGGCAGCTCCAAGTAAGTGCCCTGTCATCGATTTTGTTGAACTTATATTTATTTTTGAGACACAATCTCCAAATACTTTTTGTATTGCTTTAAGTTCGGCAATATCGCCAAGCGGTGTAGATGTTCCGTGAACATTTATATAATCAATATCTTCTAATGTAAGATTTGAGTCGTCAAGGACGGTGTGCATAACGCTTGCTGCTCCAAGTCCTTCGGGATGAGGTGCTGTGATATGATACGCATCGGCTGACATTCCGCCGCCCATAACTTCTGCGTATATTTTTGCTCCTCGTGCTTTTGCGTGTTCATATTCTTCGAGAATAAGCCCTGCTGCTCCTTCGCCTATTACAAATCCGTCGCGATATTTGTCGAACGGGCGCGAAGCCTGCATATAATTATCGTTATTTACCGATAGAGCCTGCATTGAGTTAAATCCGCCAACGCCTGCTTCGTTTATAGCTGCTTCCGAACCTCCTGCAACCATAATAAGGGCTCTGCCTCGTCGAATATGGTTCATCGATTCGATAAGCGCGTGTGTTGATGATGCGCACGCCGAAACGGTTGCGTAATTTGGTCCGCAAAATCCATGTTTTATAGAGATGTATCCTGCGCAAATATCAGCAATCATTTTAGGTACAAAAAAAGGGCTAAAGCGAGGGATTCCGCCGCCCTCGATAAAACCCTTAACTTCGTCAAAGAAGGTACGAATACCTCCGATACCAGACGCCCAAACTACTCCAATCCTGAACGGGTCTGCCGATTCTTTGCTAATTCCTGCATCTGCAATTGCCTGATCGGCGGCAATCATACCAAATTGCGAATACAAATCGTGTTTGCGAACCTCTTTCCTGTCGAAATAGTCGGCGGGATTGTAATTTTTTACTTCACAAGCAAATTTTGTTTTGAAATTGGTTGTGTCAAAATAAGTTATTAAGCCGGCTCCACTTGTGCCTTTTACAAGGTTATCAAAAAAATCATTGACATTGTTTCCCAATGGATTTATCGTTCCTATACCTGTTACTACAACTCGTTTTAGTTCCATAATTCTATAAAATTTACTCTTGAAATAAATCTAACTTTACAAATTTAAGCTTTTTTACTTTCTATGTATGCAATAGCATCGCCCACAGTAGTAATTTTTTCTGCATCTTCATCCGGAATCTGTACCCCAAATACTTTTTCAAATTCCATGATTAATTCAACAGTATCAAGCGAATCTGCACCAAGGTCGTTTGTAAAACTCGCCGTTGGAGTTACTTGTTTTTCGTCGACACCTAATCTTTCAACGATAATTTCTGTTACTTTCGATACAATTTCTGCCATAACTTTTTGTTTTAGTTAATAATTTAATTTAATTTATGTTTGTTGTTTCAAAAATTTCTATTAAAATTGCACTTTATATTTATAGCGTTCAAATATGAACTTGTTGCAATTTCAGCCTGCAAATATAAGTATTATTTTTTAAATGGAAACTTTTTTAAACTATTATATTGAAAATAAATATGTTAAAAATCAAAAAAATCGCTATTTTCGCCTCTGGCGCGGGAAGTAACGCCGAAAATATTATAAAATATTTTGAAAATAGTAGTATCGCCAAAGTGAAAATGGTGTTTTGTAATGTTCCGAATGCTTATGTTGTAACGAGGGCAAGCGGTTTAGGCGTTCCTGTTATGATTTTTTCGCGTGATGAATTTTATAATTCAAACAAAGTAATTAATAATTTGTTAGCCGAAGAAATAGACTTGATTGTGTTAGCAGGATTTTTGTGGCTTATTCCTGAAAATATAATACAATTATTTGATAATAAGATAATTAATATTCATCCTGCCTTATTGCCGAGTTATGGAGGAAAGGGAATGTTTGGCGAAAATGTGCATAAAGCGGTAATCGCTGATGGTAAAAAAGAATCGGGAATTACAATTCATTACGTAAATGAAAAATATGACGATGGCGATATTATTTTTCAGGCAAAATGTGAAGTTACTGCTGCCGATACTCCCGCTACGCTTGCGCAAAAAATTCACGCTTTGGAATACGATTTTTTTCCAAAAATAATAGAATCGGTACTGATTAATTTATCTTAATTTATCCCGTTAATCCCACGCATCCTCGCATTTGGTGTTTTCGAGTTCAAATTCTAATGTTGCATGACTTATTCCTACATCGTGTAAGTTGTGTTTTATATTGGTTTTTATGTCTTCCATTTTATTCATATCCGACAAAACGATGTGTGCTGTCAGCGCATTTTCGGTGGTGCTTAAAGCCCAAATGTGTAAATGATGAATTTCTTTTATCTCGGCGTTCGACATTATTATTTGTTCTATTTTTTCGTAATTTATATTAGACGGAACGCCATCAATAGAAAGGTTCAGGCTTTCGCGCAGCAAATTCCATGTTGAAAATACAATTACGCCCGCAATTACCAATCCTATTATCGGGTCAATCAAATACCAGCCTGTTGTTAATATGATTATTCCCGAAATCACAACTCCTATCGAAACCAAAGCATCGGCAGCCATGTGCAGATATGCGCCTTTCACGTTTAAATCTTTATCTTTTTCGCGTACAAAAAACCACGCTGTTGCCGAATTAATTATTACGCCTACTGCCGCCGTCCAAATGATAATGCTGCCGTTTACCGTTTGCGGATTTACAAATTTTTCTATACTTTCTAAAACTATGAAACCAACGGCAAACAACAAAATTACAGCATTTACCAGCGATACTAAAATAGTAACTTTTTTATATCCGTAAGTGTGTTTTTTGCTTGCCTGAGTTTTTGACAATCGAAATGCCAGCATTGCCAAAACAAGGCTCACTACATCGCTCATGTTATGTCCCGCATCTGATAATAATCCTACCGAATCGGACAAAAATCCCATAGTAAATTCTACTATCACAAAAGCCAGATTAAGAATTATTCCCGCCATAAAAGCCTTGTTAAGCGATGTCATTGCATGGCTGTGATTATGATTGTGATTGTGATGCGAATGATTATGATTTTCCATGATTTTATTGTTTTATTACGATAATAATATAAGACTGACAGCCATCACCGCCATTCCCGAAACCAATCCTAAAATAGAAATATGATGTTCGCCATATTCGCGAGCAGCAGGCAAAAGTTCGTCGAACGAAATAAAAACCATAATTCCCGCAACAAAAGCAAATACATATCCCATAACAACCGGCGAAACAAAAGGCATAAGAACCAAATATGCCAGCAATGCGCCAACAGGCTCGGCTAATCCCGATAAAAACGAAAGGAAAAATGCTTTTTTTCTGTCGCCTGTCGCATAATATATCGGAACAGAAACGGCAATTCCTTCGGGAATATTGTGAATAGCAATGGCAACGGCAATGGCTATCCCTAATGTTGAATTTTCGAGTGCGGCTACAAATGTTGCAACGCCTTCGGGAAAATTGTGTATTCCTATTGCCAGCGCGGTTATCAATCCCATTCGCATAAGTTTTGCGTTTTTAGGCGGAAGAATATTCATACTTTCAACAGAACGCGCCTCGTGCGGATTTTCAACCGACGGCACAATACGGTCGATAATTCCAATCAGCAACATTCCTGCAAAAAAACAAAGCACGGTTATCGACATTCCTGCTTTTAATCCGAAATGGGCAGATAATGATATTTGCGCCTGATTGAACAATTCAACAAACGAAACATATATCATCACGCCGGCGGAAAGCCCGAGCGAAAACGACAGAAAACGTTTGTTTGTACGATGAGCAAAAAAGGCAATAGCACTACCCACACCGGTAGCCAATCCTGCGAAAAGTGTTAATATAAAGGGTATTAAAATATCTGTTTTCATAATTTTTTTAATATTAATTTGTAAAAATACAAAAATAATTTGCGAATAGAAAAAAATTGAAAAAATGGAGAGAGTTTTAAATAAAAGTATTATCTTTGTGTGTTAAATAAAACACACATAGTTATGTGTGCGATGTATAAATAAAAATTTGAGCATTAGCTCTTATTCTCTTGTGTTCGAAATCTAGTAAATTTCTCCCGAGAATGAGTAGCGAAGGTTCACGCCCAAAAGGCGTGAACTGTTCGTACTTATTTGGGAGAAGCGGTTTACTAGAGCCAGAACACAAAAATAAGTAATATAACGAGCAGTTTTACGCTTTTTTTATTGCCTATTGATAAGAGTCAAGCCCAAATAAACCGAACAAAACGGCAAAAGCGGGCTGCCAACCCATAGTGACAAAACATTGGAAAAATTTTACGACAACAATGTAAAACAAAAGTGTAAGAAGTGGAGTTCAGAAACCACTTTAAAAACGGGGCAAGCCCTACAAAGCCATTAGAGTAGGAAAAACAAATTTAATAAATTTTTGTCCGTTAGAGGACGGACGTTAAACAAGTATTAAGATGAAAAAATTTTTAATAACTTTAATAGCAATTATTTGCTTTGGCATTAGTGCAAATGCTCTGGTGTTTCGTGGAACAAATAAAATGTGCGGTGGTGGGGCTACATTAACCCTGAAGAGCGATGGTAGTATGGTATTCTATTACAATTATCATACATATGACGGGACATATTCCGCAAAGGATGGGTATATTCATCTCTATGAGAACGGGGAAAAATTTATTTCTCTTCCATACGAGTATAGTAATAATACTCTTAATTGGGTTGACTTAGGAGGAACTAAAATGTACAAATGCAGATAATAGATTTGAAGTAGCACGATTTTTCAGTTCGGCGTAGTGTCTTTTGCTACGTCGCAAATAAAAGTAAATATCATATTATAACTTTACTTTTAGCAGAAACAGGTTTCACTATATAACATTGTGAAACCTGTTTTATTATAATATTGGTATAAATAATATATAGTAAATGGCTACAACAACAGCCCTCAAATTACTTTGCACAGGTATTTATTTAATTTTCAAAAGAATTAACTTCGTAATATTTGAAAAAATAATAAAATGCTACCTTATGCCATTTTGTTAGTTCTTTATCGCCATTAAGAATAGATGAAACGGTACATTTATCAATTCCTGTATGTGTGGTAAGCGTTTTGTTTTTTAATCCCAAACGTTCCATTTTGTAACGTATCCATTCGGGCGAAATTGAATCAATATCTTTTCTGTCAAAATCAACTGCCGAAACTGTCAATTTCCAATCTTTAGGAATTTCGCCGTCAAACATTTCGCGTATGCGCTGAGTAAGTTCTTTTTTACTTAATTGTTTTCCGTTTAC
>JAITPP010000108.1 GCA_031289385.1 Prevotellaceae bacterium
ACATTAATCGCACTATTGGCTTTTGTTGGATTTACTGCCTGTGGCGATTCCCCTGTTGAATATGGCTCTCCTAATGCCGATTATGAAATTATATTTTAAAAATTAAGAGTGAAGAATTATTTACTAATTTCTTTGTTTTCTGTATTTTAACCATAAAGTTCACAAAGGTTTTTCACAAAGAACATAAAGGTTTTTATATCAAAAATTTTACTACATGACAAAAAATTAAATTCCTTTATATTTAATTTATAATCAATATTTAATAATCTATTGGCGATAAAACTCAATCAGTAATGAAAGAGACTTTTCGTCATTTTTTTGATTTTTGAAGCCGAAAAGCAACAAAGTTGGCTGTTCATCAAGTAAATTTTGTGTAGAATTGCCTTTCATTCTTTTTCAAATTATCTATAAAAACACGGAAAATCAAAGATTTTGCAAAGATAAAATACATTGTATATTATTGATAATGAAATTATTATATGACAGAATATAATTTTTTGTCATGTAGTAAAATCAAAAATCTTAACAATTAATTTCTATAATTTCCGACTAAATACCAACGACCAAATACTAAATACCCATTTTTTTATTTTAAATTTTTAGCAAAAAATCCCAACATACATTTATACAAATTCATCCTGTTTTCTTCGTGTGAGTAACCGTGTCCTTCGTTGTATTTTACCATATATGGCACGTCAAAACCTTTTTCGCGCAATTTTATTACTATTTGGTCTGATTCGTTGATGTTTACGCGCGGATCGTTTGCGCCTTGCACTACAAATAACGGTTTCTTGATTTTGTCGATATGGAATATCGGCGATGCTTCTTTTGCTATTTCGGCTTCTACGGGGTCGTCAATATCGTACCATATTTCTTTCACCATTTTTTTGAGAGGTTTCCAATATTCGGGAAACGATTCGAAGAACGTGAAAATGCTTGATACGCCTACATAATCTACGCCGCAAGTATATAAATCGGGTGTTTTTATCAAGCCCATAAGCGTGGCATATCCGCCGTGACTTCCGCCGTAAATTGCAACCTTATCTTTATCAACCCAGCCTTGCTCTATTACGTATTTTACGCCATCTTCAACATCGTCCATTACTTTGCGCCCTACTTGCTTGAAACCTGCACGCAAAAATTCTTTTCCGTATCCGCCCGAGATTCTGAAATTTACTTGCAGCGTGGCGTATCCGCGACTTGCAAACAGTTGTGTTTCAGGATTAAATCCCCACGAATCGCGAATGCCTTGTGGTCCGCCATGCGGATTAACTATCAACGGAACTTTTTTGCCTTCAAGCGCTGCTTTGGGCAATGTGATATATCCGTGAATTGTAAGTCCATCGCGGCTTTTGAATGTTATCGGACGCATTTCTGCCATATCTTCTTCTTTAAGTTGCGGCATCAAATCGTACAGCAAAGTGGTTTTTTTTGTTTTCGCATCGTATTGATAATATGTGCCATATAATTTATCGCTTTGAACTATAATAAGAAAAGTGTTTTCGTCGTCGTCGTAATCTACAATTCCAAATTCTTTGCCTTTAAATTCTTTTTCCATGCGTTGGTGTAAATCTTTGTAGAAATTGCTTACAGGAATTGTTACGCTTTTTTCGCCATCGTAAGAAAAATAGTCAATTTCATAATTGCGTTTGCGCGATACCGACATACTTGCTGCATCGTAATCGGGATGCGAAAATACTTCTTTTACTGTTTTATCGTTTTTAAAATCGTACAATATAATGCGAGATTTATCGCTGTCGAGACTTGTTACAACGTAGGCTTCGTCTTTGTTTGCCGAAGTATAATTGAAACGCGAAATTCCAAACGAAACGTCCCAATTCGTGCGTTTCACTAATTTAAATTCGCCTGTTGCCAAATCTTTATAATACAATTCGGCTTCGATGCCGTTTACAAGTTTTGTGTATGCACGCAATTCGCCATCTTTATCAAAATCAAAGCTTTGTATCGGATTTTCAATATCTTTATTTTCGAACAACTGCACCATTTCGCCTGTAACAATATTAAGTTTATATGGTTCAAAAACCTGTTTATTGTTTTTGTTCATTTCAATGATTATGTAATCTTTTTGTTCTTTCAACATATTCACAACCATTGCTCTTACGCCGTCGAAAGGCGTTAAATCGATATTGTTTGTTCCATCAATATTTAAGGCGTAGATATGATAATTTTCGTTGCCGCCTTTGTCCATCATATAGCATAGGCGTTCGTCGTTTATCCATCCGTAACCGCGAATAAGTTCTTCTTTTTCTTCAAGAATACGTTGTACTTTGCCCGTAGCCGTTTCTTTCACATACACATGTCGTTTGTTGTTTTCATCTTTTTCGCGATACGACATATATTTTCCGTTTGGCGAAAGTTGAAAATCGGATGCTTTCGGGCGCGAAAAATAATCTTCTACTTTGTATTTGAAATTGCCTTTATCGTAAGCCTCTAATTCTTTGAGCGTTTCGGCTGTCGAAGGCAAGGAAACATCGCCGGGCAATTTGCTTTCGAATTT
Source organism: Prevotellaceae bacterium (assembly GCA_031289385.1). GTDB lineage: Bacteria > Bacteroidota > Bacteroidia > Bacteroidales > UBA932 > JAIRKV01. Next base: position 2,519 of record JAITPP010000108.1, read on the forward strand.
GGTTAAATTCAGAGGTGAAGACATTCCGCCCTGTTCAAAATTTCCTTCGATATTTTCGCCGTCAAGCGTTCCTTTGTACGATAATTGCATTTGCGAAGATGATATTGTGATATTATTATCTTCAAATTTCACTGTTTCAACAGGTATTCCCGATGCGCCTTGCAGTGGAATATCCATTGTTGCCGAATATGTTCCGTCGTTTTCACCGATATGGAAAATCAATTCCAAATCTATTCCCTGTACATTTAATGTACCTTTCCAATCGCCTGTTATTTGCGCGTTTGTTGTCATAATTGTTAGTAATAAACTTACTGTTAATAATACTTTTTTTGCTTTCATATAAAATAATTGTTAATTGTTAATTATTAATGATTAGTTCTTAACGGTTAATCTTAATTATTAACGGTTAATTATTAATGGTTAATCTTAATTATTAACGGTTAATGGTTAATCTTAATTGCTAATCATTTATTGTTATTATTATTATTTAATTGTTATTATTATTTTAAAATCATTAATCACTAATCATTAACCACTAATCATTAATCACTAATCACTAATCATTAACCATTAATAATTAATCACTGTTTATTAAATTCCAAAATATCTCCCGGCTGACAGTCCAATTCTTTGCACAAAGCGTCAAGAGTGTTAAATCTAATTGCTTTTGCTTTTCCTGTTTTCAATATCGAGAGGTTTGCGGGTGTAATATCTACTCGTTGCGAAAGTTCGTTTAATGATATTTTTCGCTTTGCCATCATCACATCTAAATTTACAATAATTGCCATCGTTTGATTATTAAATAGTTAAATCTTGTTCTTCTTTTATAGTTGTTGTGTATTTCAAAATTTCGGAAAGTATGAGTACAACCAATCCGATAAAAAGCAACGGAAAATTAAATTCGCCTATGCAAGCCGTATAATTTTTTATTTGCAAATACGCATTTGTTAATACTGCTATCGAAACACTGCTGTAAAATATTATAGCAAATATCGTTAGCAAAATAAACGAAACTTTTCGTATTCGTTTTATATTTTGTATGCTGTAAAATTCGTTTTTCGTAATCGACTTCATTATTTTGTAAACAACAAACGGAAGGTAAATGAAAAGTACTAAAAGAACAAATGTTAATATTTGTGCAGTTATGCTCAATATTGTTACATAAGCGGGAATTTGTTCGGGAGTATCATCCATATATGCAAACACTTGCCTGATTTCGATATGAACGTCTTTACCCGTTTTTTCGTTCAAAATGGTTGTTGGAAAAATTACAGAGCCGTCAACAGGAGTTAAAAATCCGCCGCAAACTTGAAAATCAAAGTCTCTTTCCTTACCTTTGTTATAGCCAAATTCAAATCCTGCTATTGCGTATCTGCTTGTTTCGTAAACGCTGCATATAAAAAATATAACATATACAACAGCCAGAAAAAAACTGTAAAATTTTAATTTTTTATTCATACTTTTTTAATTTTTCATTAATACATTCTGTTTATTGATATATAAATTATGTATTTCAATATTTATTTATCGTTTTTTGATATGCAAAGATAT
>JAITPP010000184.1 GCA_031289385.1 Prevotellaceae bacterium
TTTTCTGCCACTTCGCTTGGCGTATGAAATTCAAAATCGCCGCTTGCAAAAATTCTGTTTGGCAATTCGCGCAAAAATTCAAATATTCCTGTTTCTTTGCTTTGATGTTCGCCAAAGGTTTCGTAATCCATAAATAAATTTATGATTTCGTCTTTTTTGTCAATATTTTTAAGCCAGTTTGCATATTTTTCGGCAGTTAGCGGATAGTCTTCCCAATTTCTGTCGGAAAAACGAAATGCAATATCATCGCTCAGGCGGAAATTTTTGAGCAATATTTTCAATCGCGGCTCGATAGCGTTGGTATATAAAAAGTTAGGACTGCGCCAACCGAGAATATGTTTTGCTCCTTCGGTAAGCATTGCCTTAAAGCCCATGTCGGCAACACGTTTGCCTATGTCGTCGGAATAAATCAGTTCGGTGTTGCGAAATACGGTTGGACGTTGTCCGAAATGTTTGTGTATCAGGTTTGTTTGCAGTTTAACCTGTTCTTCAAATTCATTAGTGTTTTGAAGTGATGCAAGCGAGTGCGAATATGTTTCGCCTAAAAACTCGACGCAGCCTGTTTTTGCAAGTTTTTTGAAACTTTCAATAACTTCGGGGGCGGATTGTTCTAATTGCTCAATCACAATTCCCGACAGCGAATATGCGATTTTGAATTGTTTTCCATACGTTTTTATCAATTCAAGCATAAGTTGATTTGCCGGCAAGTAGCATTTTTCGGCAATCTTGCGCAGTATTGATTTATTAAGAAATTCATCATAATAAAAATGATATTTTCCTATATCGAAAAAACGATATCTATTTAACCTGAACGGTTGGTGAACCTGAAAGTATAAACAAATTGTTCTCATAGCTATTTTATTTTGAATGTTTATAATATTATTATTTTTATATGTTATTTGTTATTTGCGACTTGTTCGTATATTTTTCTTATTTTAACGGCTGCGTTTTCCCATTTCAGCGAGTTTACTTCGGCTTGTCCGTTTTTCACAAAGAATTTTGAAAGTGATGGATATGTAACAAGCCCGTACATCAAATCTGCCATTGCATCTACATCCCAAAAATCAACTTTTATGGCGTATTTCAGCACTTCGCTCACTCCCGATTGTTTTGATATGATTACCGGTATGTTCGAGCGCATCGCTTCGAGTGGCGAAATTCCAAACGGCTCTGACACCGAAGGCATTACGTAAACATCGCTCAATGCAAACATTTGTTGCACTTCTTCGCCTTTCAAAAAGCCTGTGAAGTGAAAACGTGTTCCTATTCCGAGTTTTGCAACGCGGCGCACCATTTTTTTCATCATATCGCCGCTGCCTGCCATTACAAAGCGCACATTGTTACAGCGTTCTAAAACTTTGTAGGCTGCTTCGATAAAGTATTCGGGACCTTTTTGATATGTAATTCTGCCCAGAAATGTTATCACTTTATCGTTAATGCTGCGTTCGGCGGCGATTTCTTCACGTCCCTGAAAATCAACGGCATTGTGTACTGTTACAACCTTTTTTGGATTGATGCCGTATTTGTTGATAACGATGTTGCGCGTTAGATTGCTCACTGTAATTACTTTGTCGGCATATTCCATACCTTGTTTTTCGATATTGAAAACATTGGGATTTACGTTTTCGCCGGTACGGTCAAATTCGGTTGCATGTACGTGTACAACAAGCGGTTTGTTCGACACTCGTTTTGCCATTATTCCTGCTGCATAAGTGAGCCAGTCGTGTGCATGAATAACATCAAACTCGTTGTTTTTTGCTATTGTGGCGGCAACAAGGGCATAGCGTGCAACTTCTTCCATAAGATTTGCGCCGTATTTACCTGTGAAACTGTACTTATGGCGAAAAATATCTTTGTGCTTTTCTATATTTTCTACTGTTTCGAGAGATGCGCAAAGGTTAAATTCTTTTTCGTCAACATAAGGAACAAGTGTTGAATCTATTTGTATAAACGAGACATTTCCCCATAATTTTTCGAGTTCTATTTGTGTTCCTACGGTTTCAACATCGCTTGCGTTTACAAAGCGTGCGGCGTTTGTGTCTTCGTCGCCGTATGCTTTTGGAACTACAAATAATATTTCGGTATCGGTTTTTACCAAACCCTTAGTGAGTCCGTAACAAGCCGTGCCTAAGCCTCCCGATATGTGCGGCGGAAATTCCCAACCAAACATTAATATTTTCATAGACTTATTTTTATATTATACATTTATTTATTTTAATATTACTTATTTCTTTTTTCATCATCTTTTTATTATTTTTCTCTGTTCGGACGAGGTTCTACCTCGTTTGCACTATCATTGTAGGTTCTACCTACATTTATTTTATTTTTCATTATCAATTTTTTATCTTTATTGTTGTTCTTGCCGTTTTATTTTTGCTGGTAGAACCTGCTTCATAGTACGAACGAGGTAGAACCTCGTCCGAACGGAGGTTATTATTATTTGTTCTTTCCACTAATCCTTTTACGCTTATTCTAAAGCTGTTCAATCCCGCTTTACTTTTAATTGTGTCGAATTCGCCATAATTAAAATTTGGATTATAC
>JAITPP010000291.1 GCA_031289385.1 Prevotellaceae bacterium
CGATAAAATTTGTATTTTTGCGCATGGCTATTTTTTGTTTTGTTCGAATACAAAAATAACCATTAAGCGGGTAAATACAAAATGCCCGCTTATTTATTTTTTAGCGGACAGTAGTGAAAGTTTATAAAGATTTAAGAATAAAAAAATCTGTCGTATCTCTGCGTAATCTGCGTACTAATTTCAAATCAACAACTAAGCAATTAAACAAATCAACTTTACTACATGACAAAAATTTAAAGACACTTATATTTGATTGATAATAAGAGATTAATAAGTTATTAGCAATAAAAATCAATCCGTAATGAAAGAAACTTTTCGTTTTTTCGTTATTTTTTTGATTTTTGAAACAGCAAGATAACAAAGTTGCTTATTCATCAAGTAAATTTTGTGTAGAATTGTCTTTCATTCCTTTTCAAATTATCTATAAAGATACAGGAAATCAAATATTTTGCAAAGATTAAAAACATTGTATGTTATTTATAATGAAATTATTGTATAACTAAATATAAATTTTTGTCATGTACTAAGAAATAAACTATAAAAGATTGTTTTTCAAAAAAGCAAGCCGTTAGGTTTGCATCGCTCGGTAGAAAAAAGAACCATCCTTCGTTTTGCAAGCCGTAGGTTTGCAACCCTCTGCTTTTGGTTGCAGTCCTAACGGACTGCAATGTTGGCGTGGCGTTTATCGTTTCTACCGAGCGAGAATCCCTAACGGGATTTTTTTTACCATCTTTTATAAATTGTTTATTTTTCATCACTTAACCGCAAAGTCCGCAAATATTTTCGCAAAGTCCGCAATTTTTTTATATCAATAAATCTTCACAAATAACTTCTCTAACTTCTTTTAACTTCTCTAACTTCTTGATTTCTGGCTCTTACTTACAAATACACAACAGTTTAAAAGCACTTTTACATTGAAAATATTTTGAATATTGATAAAAATATCATAAAAAATTTGGAAAATATATTGATGTTCATTATCTTTGCAGCCGTAAACAAGAACGACGAGAGAAAAAGGGACACAAAAGTCCCTTTTCTTTATATTTTGAAATATGATAAAAGTTGAGAAAATAAAAGAAATTGTTGAACAAAAAATTATCGACAGCGATAAATTTATCGTTGATATTAACGTGAGCGATGACAATAAAATCGGCGTTATTATCGACAGCGACAGTTGCGGCGTAAACATTAACGATTGCGCTCTTATAAGCCGTGCTATTGAAGATGAACTGAACAGGGATGACGAAGATTTTGAATTGCAGGTTGAATCTGCCGGACTTGACCGCCCGTTGAAATTGCTGCGCCAATATCAAAAAAATATAAATAAAGATATTGATATTGTTTTTACAAACGGAAAAAAACTTACGGCAAAACTTACTGCCGCCGCTACCGAAAGTATTAACATAGAATATCAGGAAAAAGTGCTTGTAGAAAATAAAAAACGCAAACAAATAATAACAAAAAACGAAACTATAATGCTTGCAGACGTTAAATCGGCAAAAATAGTGGTTTCGTTCAGATAAGATAAAATTTTAATAAAAAAAATAAAAAAATATATATATGGAAAATCTAAATTTAGCTGACAGTTTTGCCGAATTTAAAGAGTTAAAAAATATCGACCGCGCAACGATGATTGGAGTGATAGAAGATGTTTTTCGCAGTTTGCTGGCAAAGCAATACGGCACAGCCGACAATTTTGACATCATAGTAAATGATGCAAAAGGCGATTTTGAAATTTGGAGAAATCGCACGGTAGTAGAAAAAGTTAAAGATTCGACGGTGGAAATTTCACTTTCCGAAGCGCAGGCGATAGACGCATCGTACGAAATAGGCGAAGAGGTTTCGGAATCGATAAAACTTGCAAGTTTCGGACGACGGGCAATATTAGCCGTGCGCCAAAATCTGGCAGGGAAAATAATGGAAATCGAAAAAACAAATATTTTCAAATATTATACCGAAAGAATAGGCGAAATTGTTGTAGGCGAAGTTTACCAAACATGGAAAAAAGAAACGCTGCTGCTCGACGACGACGGCAACGAACTTATACTTCCAAAAACAGAACAAATCGGCTCTGACTTTTTCAAAAAAGGCGATACGGTAAAAGCCGTTATATTGCGCGTTGATATGAGAAACAACAATCCGCTTGTTACCCTTTCGCGCACAGCCCCCGAATTTTTGGAACGTATGTTTGAACAGGAAGTTCCCGAAATTTTTGAAGGACTTATTACAATCAAAAAAATTGTACGAATACCGGGAGAACGCGCAAAAGTAGCAGTAGAATCATACGACGACAGAATTGACCCTGTTGGCGCATGCGTTGGCGTGAAAGGCTCGCGTATTCACGGCATAGTTCGCGAACTTCACAACGAAAATATAGACGTTGTAAATTACACGTCAAATTTGCAATTATTTGTACAACGCGCACTTGCTCCTGCAAAAATAACATCAATAAAAGTTGATGATACAAAAAAACAAATAAATGTATTTCTGAAACCAACCGAAGTTTCGCTGGCGATAGGTAAAGGCGGGATGAACATAAAACTTGCAAGCCAGCTTGTAGGCTATGACATTGACGTATATCGCGAAACAGCCGAAGAAGAAGAAGATGTTAATTTGGACGAATTTGCAGATGAAATTGAAAGCTGGGTTATCGACGAACTGAAACGAATAGGCTGCGATACCGCAAAAAGCGTATTAAATATGCCGTTTGGCGAATTGTTGAAACGCTCAGATTTGGAAGAAGAAACATTAAAAGATGTGATTGGAATCTTGAAATCAGAATTTGAAGAAGAACAAAAATAATACGTTACAAACACCAAAATCATCACAGAAACAACAAAAGTTAAATTTATTGTAAGGAGAATTTGCAAATATGACAGAAACAAATATCAGAATAAGTAAAATAATGAAGGAATTTAATATAGGATTATCCTCATTGGTTGAATTTTTGGCAAAAAAAGGAGTAGAAGTAGAATCTAATCCCAATTCAAAAATATCTACCGATGCGTATAGCCTTGTTAAAGATGCTTTTGGTGATGATAAAAAACTAAAAGAAGATTCGAAAGGCGTTATTCCGCAAAAAAAGAGAACGTCTGAACCTGTTGTAATTATTGAAGAACAACACACAGATAAAAAAGAAGAACAGGAAGAGCAGGAAGAACGTCCCGAAGAAAGAGAAATTCTAATAAAAGTTACAAATATCGAAAAACCAAAAGTGAAAATTATTGATAAAATTGATCTGACTCCAAAAAATAAAAAAGAAAAAAAGAAAGAAGACGAACCGAAAAATATCCAAAAACAAAAGCCACAACAACAAAAACATCAACAATATCAACAACAAAAACCACAACAACAACAACATCAACAACAAAAACCGCAACAACAAACAAAAGAAAAAGAAATAATAAAAACAGTAGAAAAACAAGAATATCAACACAAAAAAGAACGCGCAGAAACACCAATACCTGTCAGAAAAATTGAGGAAATAAAAATTGAAGTAGAAAAAATACAGCCACCGAAAATTATCGAAAAAATTGAAATTCCCGATAAACAAAAATCAAGAAATAAACATAGAAAAGATAAACGACATAATAGATACAATGATCATAAACCTGCTGAACAAAAAACAGAACAAGGAAAAAATCAGCACGAACATAAACATTTCGGACAAAAAACAGAACAAGGAAAAAAACAAAACGAACATAAAAATTTCGGACAACGAACAGCAGAACAAGTAAAAAAACAAAACGAACAAAAACCTGTTGAACATCAACCACGCAGAGAAGAGAAAAAAGAAAATTTCATTCCCACAAAAGTTGAAAAACTTACAGGACCCGTTATCACAGGCGAAAAAGTTGATCTTGCTCAGTTTGAAAAACCCAAAACCGAAAACAAAAATCACAAAAAACGCAAACGCGAACGAGTACACGGCAACAAAGTAAAAATAGAAGTAGAAGCAAAACGCGGAAATAAACCCGGCGATCAAGCGAAAAAAGATAAACTGAAAAAGAATAAAAAAGAATATCGTCCGCCCGTTCGGCGCGAAGTAGATGACGATGAAGTACAACGTCAGGTAAAAGAAACATTGGCGCGGCTTACCGAAAATAAAGGAAAAACAAAAACATCAAAACACCGCCGCGAAAAACGCGAAGCCGTGAGCAACCGAATACACGAAGAACAGGAAATGCAAATTCTTGAACAGGCAACGTTGAAAGTTACCGAATTTGTTACCGCAAGCGAACTCGCAAACATGATGAAAGTTCCGGTAGTAAAAATTATCGAAGCCTGTATGAACTTAGGTTTAATGGTTTCTATCAACCAACGTTTGGATGCCGAAGCACTTGTACTTGTAGCCGAAGAATTTGGATTTAAAATAGAATTTGTAAGCGTAGATTTGCAAGACGCAATAAAAACCGAAGAAGATACTCCCGAAGATTTACTGCCCCGTCCGCCGATTGTAACCGTTATGGGACACGTTGATCACGGAAAAACATCGCTGCTTGATAACATCAGAAATACAAATGTGATAGCCGGCGAAGCAGGAGGAATAACCCAGCATATAGGCGCATACAAAGTGAAACTTGCTAACGGACGGCGAATAACATTTCTTGATACTCCCGGACACGAAGCATTTACAGCAATGCGCGCACGCGGAGCAAAAATTACAGACGTGGCAATTATCATTATCGCCGCCGACGATGCCGTGATGCCGCAAACGATAGAAGCAATAAATCACGCAACAGCAGCAGGAGTTCCTATGGTATTTGCAATCAACAAAATAGACAAACCCGGAGCCAGCAGCGATAAAATAAAAGAACAACTTGCAAATATGAATTTGCTTGTCGAAGATTGGGGCGGAAAATACCAATGTCAGGAAATATCGGCAAAAAAAGGCATAAACGTTGATAAACTACTCGAAAAAGTATTGCTCGAAGCCGATATGCTCGAACTTAAAGCAAATCCGAATAAACGGGCAAACGGCTCTGTAATAGAATCATCGCTTGATAAAGGACGCGGATATGTAGCAACCGTTTTGGTACAGGGCGGAACGCTTAAACTTGGCGATGCAATGCTTTCGGGAAGCACCTGCGGAAAAATCAAAGCAATGTTCAACGAACGCGGACAACGAGTAGAAAACGCCGAGCCAAGTTCACCCGTAATAGTATTGGGACTTAACGGCGCACCCGCAGCAGGCGAAATTTTCAATGTGCTGGAAGACGAACGCGAAACACGCGAAATAGCAACAAAACGCGAACAACTTATCAGAATACAGGGAATACACTCGCAACCACACGTTACACTCGACGAAATAGGCAGACGCATTGCAATAGGAAACTTTAAAGAATTAAACATAATCATTAAAGGCGACGTTGACGGCTCAATAGAAGCCTTATCCGACTCGATGATGAAACTATCAACCGAAGAAGTTCAGGTAAACGTAATACACAAAGCCGTAGGAGCGATTTCCGAATCGGATGTTTTGTTGGCAGTAGCCTCCAATGCCGTTATTATAGGATTTCAAGTTCGCCCAAGTTCAAATGCACGCAAACTTGCTGAAAACGAAAAAATTGAAATACGCCTGTATTCAGTAATTTACGATGCAATAAACGAAGTTAAAGATGCCATTGAAGGAATGCTTGCACCCGAAGTAAAAGAAGAAATTACAGCCGTTGTAGAAGTGCTGAACACATTTAAAGTTGCCAAAGTAGGAACAGTTGCCGGCGGAATAGTTCGCGAAGGAAAAATAACGCGCTCGTCGAAAGTTCGGTTAATTCGCGATGGAATAGTAGTTTATGCAGGAAATCTCGGCTCTCTGAAACGCTTTAAAGACGACGTGAAAGAAGTAAATTCAGGATACGACTGCGGATTGAATATCGAAAAATTTGACGATGTAAAAGTAGGCGATATTATAGAAGCATACGAAAGAATAGAAGTAAAACGTAAGCTGTAAAATATATTAGATATTAGCAAATTAATTTATACGGCTAAAACTTTTTTTGAGGTGCTATTTTTTTACAAAATAAATTGTTTGCTGGTTTTACTTAATTCAGCGTAGGGCAACGCCCTACGAAAAAAAACGCAACAAATAAAAGTGCGGAGTACAGACGGCAAATAGGATTGCAATCGCTTACCCGCACGACTTGAAGAATGTAGAAATG
>JAITPP010000298.1 GCA_031289385.1 Prevotellaceae bacterium
GTAAAAAAAATGAAACAAACAAGTCGTTTTGCAATTATTTTAGTCGGACAGTAGTGGTAAAAAATCAAAAAAAAATCTGCGTAAATCTATCATATCTGCGTTATCTGCGTGCTTTATTAGTTTTTAAAGTTTGTCAAGTTCTTAAAGTTCATAAAGATTTAAAAACAAAAAATCTGTGTAAATCTATCATATCTGCGTGCTTTTTCAAATAAACAACAAAACAAAGAAGTTATATATTTTCAATTAAACAAATCAACAAAAAACTTATGACTTATGACTTACGACTAAATCAAACTTTTTTACTATCTTTGGCAAATTGTAAATATAAAATTATGTCGAATTATAAAGTAAATTTACACAAAATACGAGCATTTGTTTTTGATGTTGATGGCGTTTTTACCGACGGCTCGTTGCTGATTGACAACGATGGGCATTTTCTCAGAATTTATAATGCCAAAGACGGTTACGCCGTGCGCCGTGCGGTGCTGCAAGGTTATCACATCGCAATTATTACGGGAGGTGCGGCTGCATCAATCAAGCATAGGTTTAAGGATTTAGGCGTTGAGGATATTTTTTTGTTATCCGAAAATAAAATTCAGGATTTTGCAACATTTTGCGCTCGCCGCAATATTAAAGCATCCGAAGTTTTGTTTATGGGCGACGATATTCCCGATATTGAAATAATGCGAAATTGCGAAATTCCGTGCTGCCCCGCCGATGCTGTTTCCGAAGTTAAAAATGCGGTGGTTTATATATCCGAATTTTGCGGAGGCAAAGGCTGTGTGCGCGATGTAATAGAACAAGTGATGAAAGTACAAGGAAAATGGAATGTGGAAACAACGAAAATAAAAAGCGAATAAATTTTAAATAAATAAACAGAAATCATGCTTATTGACGATATAAAACAATACAATATAATTCTTGCATCGCAATCGCCACGCAGAGTTGAACTGATGCAAGGACTTGGATTGAATTTTACTCAAATTAAAATATCCGACATCGACGAATCGTATCCAAGCAATTTAAGTAAAAACGAAATTCCCGTTTATGTAGCACGCAAAAAATCAAATTCATATACTCAAAAACTCAACAACAACGACATTCTCATAACTGTTGATACAATAGTGTGGTGCAACGGCGAAATGTTTGGAAAACCAAAAGACAGACAAGATGCCGTGCGAATGTTAAAAGCAATATCCGCAAATATTAACGAGGTTCTTACCGGCGTTTGTTTGCGCTCGGCAACAAAAACACGCGATTTTGTAGTATCATCAATCGTACATTTTAAAGAATTGAAAGATGATGAAATTAATTTTTATATCGAAAATTATCAGCCCTACGACAAAGCCGGAGCTTACGGAATTCAGGAATGGATTGGATTTATAGGACTTGAAAAAATTGAAGGCTCGTATTTTAATGTTATGGGATTGCCGGTGCAGCGTTTATATGTAGAACTGGAAGAATGGATTTAGGATTTTGTATTCAGTATTCTGTATTTGGTTGGCTGTTAGAAAAGTTTATGGCGTTGTTACATTTTAAAATCAAAAAAAGCAAATAACCAAAAAAAATCGCGATTTAATTTTTCAAGTCCCAATTTATCGGCGAAAGCCCTTGTTGTTCGAGCAGATTATTTGTTTTTGAAAAATGTTTGCATCCCGCAAAAGCATTGCCTGCAAGCGGCGACGGATGTGCGGCTTCGAGTACAAAATGTTTTTGTGTGTCAATCAATGTTTTTTTTGAGCGGGCAAAATTTCCCCAAAGTAAAAATATAACTCCTTTTTTGTTTTCCGAAATTTTGCAAATCACCGCATCTGTAAATGTTTGCCAACCTATTTTGCTGTGCGATGTTGCTTCGTTGGCGCGCACCGTTAAAATTGAATTTAGCATAAACACGCCTTGTTCAGTCCATTTTTCCAAGCAGCCGTGATTTGGCGGCGTTATTCCCAAATCGGCATTAATTTCTTTGTAAATATTGATTAGCGACGGCGGCGGTTTCACTCCGTGCTGCACCGAAAAACACAATCCGTGAGCCTGTCCTGCGCCGTGATAAGGGTCTTGTCCGAGTATCACAACTTTTAATTTATCGAAAGGCGTTTTTTCAAATGCGTTGAAGATTAATTTTCCGTGCGGATAAACAGTTTTTCCCGCACAAATTTCGGATTTAACAAACTCTGTAATTTGCTCAAAATAAGGTTTATCAAACTCATTTTGCAAAATATATTTCCACGATTCTTCAATTTGTACATTCATACATTAAAATTTTTTATATTTACAAAAATAAACATTTTTAATAACTGTTGCAATTTTTACAAAGTTTTTCAAGTTATCAAGTTTTTTTATTCAACAAATTTCGTAATTTTATAATTCACAATTAATATCTGTGCGCCTAATAATAAATAGTCAATAATAAATAATCAATTGTTTAACTTCCAATCAAATATCCAATCATCAATTTCCAAAATCGACAGATAATTTTAATCTTATAAATTTGTACTGCATATCTTCAAATCCTAAAAATACGCCTGCGCCGAGTATTCTAAATATGCCCGACAATCCGTAGCCGATTTCCGAAAAATGTTTTAATTGCGGAGTTCGCAAATAACTGAAATATAAATTTTCGTCAAAGTGCATACGCTCAAAAACCAAGCGTTTCAGTAACAAGCGCGATGTGGTGTATGTGAAATTTACCTGCGCAAACCATTCGTTGGTGCTGCTGTAATATGTTTGCATCATTTTTTCCAAACCGTCGAAAGGGCTAAACATCAAATCGTCTTCCGATAAATTAAAATGCGCAAATTCGGAAAAGTGCATTCGTCGTGCTGTGAAAAATTTGCCTGTTTTTACGCTGTATGAAATTCGATTTAAAATATCCAAATTTATATCCTGCGAAATTTCAAATGTAAGCAAATCAAAGTTTGATACGCTGTTGAAAACGCCTGTTATTCCTGTTTTGTAATTCAGCGAAAACGTAGGAAAATCGGAACGAACAATTTGTTTTATTCTGCCTTTTCGCACATAATATTGGCAAGGCGTATAACTCAATCGTGCGTTGATTGTGAATGCGCGACTTGATTGTATAAGCACCGAATCCTGTTCTATATAAGGGTTTACAGGCTCGTTGCTGCGATATGATTTTGATTTATTGAAAACCGAAAAATTTGTTTTGTTGTGCAATTGTTTTCGGCGTTGATACGATGCGTCAAGCGTTAAACGAAAACCATCGGCAATGTCAATGCTGTTGCCGATTTGCAGAAGGTGTTTGCCGTAAAAATTTATGTAATTTTTCTTGAAAAGCAGAGATGATAATGCGTTAGAAGTTCTGTTTATTCCGTTTATTTCGTTAAAATCGACGGTTTTTTTGCTGTAATTTATAAAAAGCACAGCGCGGGCTTCGGGAAAATAACTGTATCGTAAATTAACATCCCACAAAACTTGTTTTCGCCCGAAACTGTATGCCAACTCGGCAGATGTTTGCAATGCCGTTTGATTTTTAAATCGTGTGAAATACTGTATTTTTTGTCCGTAATTGAAAATATCTACTGCATTGAAATTGGCGTTAATATTGACAATTCCGCTGTAATTGAAATATTTTGATTTTTCATATTTTGTATCGCCAAAAATAATTTTGCGAAAAAGAGATTTTTTTTTCTGTTCGTTTTGCGGTTTCGCCAAAGCCAGCGAATCGCTGCGGCGATAACTTAAAACTTCGTAGTCGAGCATTGGAATTGTTCGTATCGAATCCCAATATTTGTTGTCAAAAGTTTTTGCGCTATCGCGTACAGAGTTAAAACTTTCGATAATTTCATATTTTCCGATTTTTCTGTCGGCGTTTTCTCTGTTTTTTTCGTTTTCAAATTTTTCTAATTCGCGTTTAACCTTTGCTGCGTCTGAGTTTGTGAAGTCCGATTTTTCGATTATCGATTTTATTTTTTGTGTACGTTCTTCCTGTTTTTTTGATGTGGCTTGCGAAAGTCTGTTTTCGAAACTTTGTGAATTTGCTTTTATATCGCTGTATTTTATTGATGATACGCCGTTTACTTCGCCGTTATTGCCGATTATCGAAAACTTTGCCGATATTTGGTTTCGTATGGGCAGCATAACGTTGGTAAGCACTTCGCCGAAAATTTGTTTGAAATTATATTCCAACATTTGTTGTTTTCCCGAAATTTCATAACTATGTATATCCCACGTATTTTCAAAAACGTAAACATATCCCGAAATCAATCTGTCGTCGTTGCGGCGCGGTGTTATTAAAATTTTATTTACAATTCTGTCGTTCTCAACAAAAAAACCTTCATACGCAAATTTATAATACGACAAAGCGTTTGACGACAGTGGAGTTACAAACATATCGTTGTCCAAATCGTAGATATTCATAGTCCACAACGCACTTATATCGGCTTCGGCAAATTTCGGAAAATTATCTTTTATTGCTGTAACCTGTTGATTTATTTGTCCGTTTTTATATTCAATTTCGTTGATAGTTTCTTGTATGTAAGCGTTTCCTTCTTCAATATCGTTTTCTTTTATTGTTTTGCTGTTAAGTTTTTTCATCATCTCCGAAATTTTATCAATTTTGAATGTTCCTCGAAGATATACCGTTGATTTATACTCTGATACTTGATTTTTGTGATAAGGCGCACGGGCAATCACTTGCCGCATCATTGCATACGCAGGATTTTCGGCATTTTGTTTCACCACCGCCTCGTCAAGTTCGTATATTTTGGGTTTTAAAACTACAATTAACGGCTGCTGCTGAGGAATATTAACTGTTATATTTTCAGCTTGATATGATAAATGCTGAAACACGCAAGTATATTTTCCTTTGGCGATTTTAAATGAGAATTTTCCTTCCTCGTTAGTCGAAAACCCTTGCGAAAGTTCGGGAATAAAAATTGAAACAAATTCAATATTTTCGCCATTTTCAGTTTTCACAACACCTTCAAGTGTTTGCGCATACGCGACATTTTTAACTGATAAAAAAAACAAAATCAGCAAAAAGAAATTTAGTTGTTTTACCTTTAACTTCATATTTTATAACCTCAATATTGCACAAAATTAGCAATAACAAACGAAATTCACAAAAAAAAATAGAATCTTTGTGAATTCTATCTTCCCTTTGCGCCTTTGTGGGAAAACAAAAAAATAAACCCAATAAATTTTAGTATTCCAAAAAGGCAAAAGTCCACAAAAAAAATTTTTATAAAAATATTTGGTGTACTGAATACTAAATACTCAATACTAAATACTCAATACTAAATACTCAATACTGAATACTCAATACTAAATACTAAATACGCAATACTAAATACCATTATTATCATTTTTTTTGTATTTTTGCGAAATTATATTGAAAGGAATGAACAAGCAAACTGTAAAAATATTGAAATATCTGTTTTTTTCGGTGTTGGCAATTACGCTAATGTATTTTGCATTCAAATCTGTTGATATTGATAACTTTATCAACGGATTGCGTAGTGCTGATTATTGGCTTATTGGGGCATCGGTGATTATGGGTATTATTGGGTATATTTTTCGCACTTTGCGGTGGAAAATTCTTATCGACTCGCTGGGATACAATGTGCCGATAAAAAACGTGTACAACGCAACAATGATAGGCTATCTCGCCAATTTTACAATTCCCCGAATAGGCGAAATAATACGCTGCACGGTGTTGAAAAAAACCGACAAAATAGATTTTGAAAAAACGCTCGGCACTGTAATTGTAGAACGTTGCTATGATTTGATTTTCTTGTTCTTATTTTTGATTTTGGTTGTCGCAATACGATTTAAAGTATTTGGGATATTTATTTCCGAAAAAATATATCATCCTTTAATCGAAAAAATATCGACAATACCTTTATTCTTAATTATTTGTGTAATAATTGCCATTTTTGCGATTGCATTTTTCATTTTTTACATTCGCAAACGAATAAGAAAAATATTAACAGGATTAATATCAGGATTAAAAACAGGAATTAAAATGAAAAACAGAGGAAAATTCCTTTTTTACACAATTTTGATATATCTTTGCTACTGGCTTACCGGATTTTTAGTAGTGAAAGCCATACCAACAACAGCATCGCTAAACGCAACGGATGCGTTATTTTTGTTTGTAATCGGTGCTTTCGGGTGGGTTATTCCTGCGCAGGGTGGTTTTGGCTCGTATCACATTCTAGTGGCTTTGGGTTTAGGCGTTTACGGAATTTCTTACAACGATGGAATAGTGGCAGCAACAATTTCGCACGAATCGCAGGTAATATTTATGATTTTGCTGGGCTGTGTTTCGCTTGTAGCGTTTTTAATGATTTCAAAGAAAACAAAAAAAGATAACAAAAATATAACAAAAAAAGAATAAATATATGGCTGAACAACAAACAACAAACAAAACCGAACTTGAACGAATTCAATCGCGTATTTTTAAACACGACATTAACAGTTTATCAAAAAAACTTGGTTTGTGGCGATTTAAATCTTATAAAATTGTTTTTGTTTACGGAAACTACGATGTTTTAGACAGAAAACGTATTGAATATCTTACACGAGTTTCAGATTTTGGAAACAGACTTGTAATAGGATTACGTTCGGACGAAGCCGTAAAACGCTCGGGAACATCCGCGCTTGTGAACGACGAATACACTCGCGCAACGGTTTTAGCATCGTTACGATTTGTAAGTAGAGTTGAAATTATCGACGATGCGTCGCCGCTTGAATTTATAAAAATTCTAAAACCGCACGTTCTTGTAGATTCAAAAACCGACTCAAAACAAGCCATTTGCTACGAAACAATAATTGCAAACGGAGGAAAAGTTGAACTGATAGATTAAAAAATTAGCAACGAAAACAATATGGCAAAAGTTAAAAAAGCATTTTTTTGTAAAAATTGCGGGCACGAATCGGCAAAATGGCTCGGATGCTGCCCCTCGTGCGGAGAATGGAATACTTTTGTCGAAGAAATTATTTCAAAATCAACAACATCGGCAATAGGAATAAGCAACTCAAAATCGCAACCTCAACTTCTCGCCGACATTGATTTTTCGCATGAATCGCGCATTGATTTAAATTCGTCGGAACTCAACAGAATTCTTGGTGGAGGCTTGGTTTGCGGCTCAATGATTCTTATTGGCGGAGAACCGGGGATAGGAAAATCTACCCTGAGTTTGCAAATCGCAATTAATTGTCCCAAACTTAAAACACTGTACGTTTCGGGCGAAGAAAGCGCACAACAAATAAAACTTCGTGCAGCACGACTTGGCGCAGACGATACTCAATGCTATATTTTAAGCGAAACATTGCTCGAAACAATTATCGCACAAACAAAAGAATTAAATCCCGATATTCTTATAATAGATTCTATTCAAACACTTTATTCAGAGCGTATTGACTCGTCGGCAGGAAGCATTTCGCAAATTCGCGACTGCGCAATGCAATTACTTAAATTTGCAAAAGAAACCAATACGCCTGTCTTCGTTATCGGACACATAACCAAAGATGGAACGCTTGCCGGTCCCAAAGTTTTGGAACACATTGTAGATGTTGTGCTGCAATTTGAAGGCGATAACAATCACGTATATCGTATTTTACGCGCTACCAAAAACCGTTTTGGCTCGACTGCCGAAATAGGAATTTTTGAAATGCAACACAACGGTTTGCAAGAAATTGAAAATCCGTCGGAAATACTTATTTCGCAACACAACGATTCGTCGTTTAGCGGCGTAGCGATTGCGGCTACAATGGACGGTGTGCGTCCGCTGTTTATTGAAACACAGTCGCTTGTAAGCACCGCTGCCTATGGAGTTCCGCAACGCTCGACAACAGGAATTGATGTGCGGCGACTGAATATGCTGCTTGCCGTACTCGAAAAACGGGCAGGATTTCGGCTGGCGATGAAAGATGTTTTTTTTAATATCACAGGCGGTTTGCGACTTTCCGATACTGCTGTCGATATGGCGATTGTAAGCTCCGTACTTTCGTCGAATTTTGATATTCCTATTCCAATAAATTGCTGTTTTTGCGCCGAAGTGGGACTTACAGGCGAATTTCGTCCGGTAGCGCACGTCAATCAACGAATTTCCGAAGCCGCACGCCTGAATTTCAAAAAAATATTTATCTCAAAATACAACAAACTCGAAGATAAACGCCCTGCAAATATCGAAATAATTACCGTTGCAAAAATTGAAGAATTGCTGAAAATTCTTTTTGGCAGGAATTAGGAATTAGGTATTTGGTATTTAGTCATTAGTATTTAGTCGTTAGTCATTGGTATTTAGTCGTTAGTCATTGGTATTTAGTCGTTAGTCATTGGTATTTAGTCATTTGTTCTTAGTTTTTAATTCTTAATTTGTTTTGCCCCTAAATCCCCTAAATGGGACTTTTTCTGCACTGACTAAATTTCCCGCACTGCCTAAACTCTCCCTTTAGGGCATTCTTAATTCTTAACTCTTAATTCTTCATTCTACAAGTCGTGCGGGTAATCGTTTGCAATTCTATTTTACTTTTGTACTCCGCACTTTTTTTGTTGTGTTCTTCACTGCATACGAGGTTATCCAAATTTTTAATCATTTTCAACAGATTTTACACCCCAACCTATGGGCAATCTGATTACATATATTCACATTAATTTTCAACCCTTTTAACCATTAATCACTAATCAATAACCATTTTTTTTCAAGTTTTTGATGTAAAAGAGATTGCCCAAAATGTATAAAATGTTTAG
>JAITPP010000323.1 GCA_031289385.1 Prevotellaceae bacterium
TAGAAACGATAAACGCCACGCCAACATTGCAGTCCGTTAGGACTGCAACCAAAAGCAGAGGGTTGCAAACCTACGGCTTGCAATACGAAGGATGGTTCTTTTTTCTACCAAGCGATGCAAACCTAACGGCTTGCTTTTTTGAAAACAATCTTTTATAGTTTATTTATTTTTTGTTACTTAATAGAATCAAAAAATGAAATTTAAACAACAACTAAATACTAACAACTAAATACTAACAACTAAATACTAACAACTAAATACTAACAACTAAATACTAACAACTAAATACTAACGACTAAATACTAACGACTAAATACTAACGACTTTTTTTGTAATATTTTTACATCTAAAAAACTGATAATTAATTTGCAAACCTAATATGAACGAACACGCATTACATCAATTGTTGATAAATTAATGATAACATTATTCACAAAATTTGTACATTTGCAAAACGTGCTTGCGATAAAACGTTGCATAATATCAAAATATTTAACGCTATATACACAGGCATTTTAACTTAATCAAATTATTAAAATACAGATAATTATTAATGTTTCAATTTAATTTATATGTTGATGACAATAAAATACAGAATACATAAAAATATATGAGTGAACTAAAAGAATACCTTGAAGATGATATTATAACCCTCGATTGGAAAGAACACATACGTCGTCGCCCGGGAATGTACATCGGCAAACTCGGCGACGGAACTTCGCCCGATGATGGAGTTTATGTGCTTCTAAAAGAAGTTATTGACAACTCTATCGACGAATATACAATGGGCTATGGCAAACGTCTTGAAATTGCTATCAACGAAGATGAAATCAGCATTCGCGATTACGGACGCGGAATTCCGCTCGGCTCACTTGTTGATGCCACTTCAAAAATGAATACAGGCGCAAAATATGACTCGGAAGTATTTAAAAAATCAGTGGGACTAAACGGCGTTGGTATAAAAGCGGTAAATGCCTTATCTTCAAAATTTACGGTAGAATCAATACGCGAAAACAAAGCGCGATATGTTTGTTTCGAAGGTGGAAATTTGGTTGAAGATATTACAAAAAATACTGACGCACGCAACGGCACAATTACAACTTTTGTTGCCGATAAAAGCATTTTTGGCAATTATGTTATCAACAACAATTTTGTTGAAACAATGCTTAGAAATTACACGTATCTTAATATAGGACTGATAATTTCGCTTAACGGAGTAAATTATGTTTCGAAATACGGATTGCTCGATTTGCTTAACGAAAACATGAGCGAAGAGCCTTTGTATTCGCCGATATATCTGAAAGGAGAAGATATTGAAGTAGTAATTACTCACGGCACAGGCTACGGCGATACATGCTATTCGTTTGTAAACGGGCAACATACAACGCAAGGCGGAACGCATTTAAGCGCATTTCGCGAAGCAATAGGAAAAACGATTCGCGATTTTTATAAAAAAGATTTCGATACAAAAGATATATGTATGTCGATGTGCGCGGCAATAAGTATTAAAGTTGTAGAGCCGATTTTCGAATCGCAGACAAAAACCAAACTCGGCTCGAAAGATATGTCGCCAGATGGCAAGTCGATACGCACATTTGTAATTGATTTTCTTTCGGAAGAATTGGATAAATATCTTTACAAAAATAAAGCGACAACCGAAATTATTTTGAGAAAAATTCAAGAATCGGAAAAAGAACGCAAAACAATATCGGGCATACAAAAAATAGCCCGCGAACGAGCAAAAAAATCAAATCTTCACAATAAAAAACTTCGCGATTGCCGCGTTCATTATAATGATAAACACGCTATTGCTGAAAATTCTACATTGTTTATAACCGAAGGCGATTCGGCAAGCGGCTCGATAACAAAATCAAGAAATGTAAATTCACAAGCTGTGTTCAGCCTTCGCGGAAAACCGTTGAATACTTACGGAAAAACAAAGCGCGTGGTTTACGAAAACGAAGAATTTAATCTTTTGCAAGCCGCATTAAATATAGAAGAAAGCATTGACAATCTGCGCTATAATAAAATTGTAATCGCAACCGATGCCGATGTTGACGGGATGCACATACGACTGTTGCTGCTCACATTTTTCCTGCAATTTTTTCCGGATGTAATTCTTTTGGGACATTTATATATTTTGCAAACACCGCTTTTCAGAGTTAGAAAAATAGGCACGCGAACTGCCGACGATGCAAAATCGAAAAAAAGCGGCGACGTAACTTTTTATTGCTACAACGACGAAGAACGCCAGAAAGCAATAAACTTTCTCGGCGCAAAAGCGGAAATTACCCGATTCAAAGGGCTTGGCGAAATTTCACCTAACGAATTTGAAAATTTCATAGGCGAAGATATCAGGTTAGACAAAGTGCATTTAAGCAAAGATGACTATATTCGCGACTTATTGGAATTTTATATGGGCGAAAATACACCCGAACGTAAAGACTTTATTGTAAATAAATTACGTTATGATGAAGTCTGAATTAAATAAAACATTTATTAACATTTTAAATCTTATAAAAATGAATTCAAAATTTATCAGTCTTGCAATAGCAAGCATTTTGGCAGTTTCGTGTAACAACAGCCAAGTACAAAAAGAAGACAATTCAGCAGTGGACACAAAAACCGTTGTATTGCAAAACATTCACAATCGTAAAAGCGTTCGCGATTTTGTAACACGCAAAATGGTTAGCAAAGACGATTTACAAACGTTGGTAAAAGCAGGAATGGCAGCGCCATCTGCCGCCAACAAACAGCCTTGGGAATTTGTTGCGGTGAGCGACAGTGCTGTTTTAAACACACTTTCCGAAAAATCGCCACAAAACAAAATGTTGAAAAATGCAGGCGGCGGAATACTTGTTTGCGGCAATTCCGAAAGATTTATGCCCGAAGAAGTAAAAGAATTTTGGGTTCAAGATTGCTCGGCGGCTACGCAAAATATTCTGTTGGCGGTTGAGGCTCTGGAACTTGGCGCAGTGTGGACGGCAGTTTATCCAAACATGGAACGTGTAGCGCAAATGAAAGAAACATTTGGCTTGCCCGAAACAATAACACCAATGGCTTTCATAATTATAGGCTATCCCGAAGGCGAACAAACACCAAAAGATAAATGGAAAGAAGAATATTTGCACTGGGAAAAATTTTAATAAAAAATATTTGAAAAAGTATAAAAAATACGCAAAGAACACAAATAAAATAAATTTATAAATATGTTATATCATAGTAAAAGTAAATAAAAATATTAATAAAATAGAAACTCTATTGAATGACACTAATGATTTAAAAAATAAATAATTATACAAAGTAAATACTGTATTTGATAAGTTACATTTATAAATATTTATTTGTGTGCTTTGCGTTAAAAAAATAATTTATACAAACCCATAAAATTAAAAAACAGAATAAAATGTCAGATGATTTTGAATTAGACGAAACAATAAACGAAACAACAGACGAGACAACAGAAGAAATTACCGAAACAGTAGATGCGTTAAACGAAACCGACGATGTTTCAAATGGGCGTTTTACCAAACTTATACAAGATGATGATACCAAAAAACATCTCCTTTCGGGTATGTATAAAGATTGGTTTCTCGATTACGCCTCGTATGTGATTTTGGAACGAGCAGTGCCGCATATTAACGATGGACTGAAACCCGTACAACGCCGCATATTACACACAATGAAAAATATGGACGATGGACGTTTCAATAAAGTAGCAAATATTATTGGCTCTACAATGCAATTTCATCCTCACGGAGATGCCTCAATAGGCGACGCTTTGGTGCAACTCGGACAAAAAGATTTATTAGTTGAAACGCAAGGAAACTGGGGAAATATTCTCACAGGCGACAGCGCAGCAGCACCCCGTTACATCGAAGCGCGGTTGTCGAGATTTGCTCTCGACGTTGCATTCAACAGCAAAACCACTCTATGGATACCATCGTATGACGGGCGCAACAACGAGCCCGTAACGCTGCCAATGAAATTTCCTTTACTGCTGGCACAAGGCGTGGACGGTATTGCCGTTGGATTGGCATCGAAAATAATGCCGCACAACTTTAACGAACTTATCGACGCCTCGATTGCATATTTACAAGGCAAAAATTTTGAACTTTATCCCGATTTTCCAACAGGCGGATATATTGATTGCCTGCGATATAACGACGGCTTACGCGGTGGCGCAATAAAAGTACGCGCAAAAATTACAAAAGGCGAAGACTTCAAAACTCTTGTTATAACAAATGTACCTTTCGGAAAAACAACATCCGTAATCATAGAATCGATACTCAAAGCCAACGAAAAAGGCAGAATAAAAATCAAAAAAGTTGACGATAATACATCAAAAAATGTTGAAATTGTAGTACATCTCGCCAACGATACATCACCCGATAAAACAATAGATGCACTTTACGCATTCACCGATTGCGAAATTTCAATATCGCCCAATTCCTGCGTAATTGTGGACAGAATGCCAATGTTTTTAAGCGTTACCGATATTCTGCAACGCTGCACCAATTCAACACGCGAATTGTTGAACAAAGAACTTGAAATTCGTATGAACGAACTGCTTGAAGACTGGCATTATTCGTCGATAGAAAAAATATTTTTTGAACAACGCATTTATCGCGAACTCGAAAAAGATACCAAAACATGGGAAAATCAACTTGAAGCAATAGAACTCGCGTTTAAACCATATATTAAAAAACTGAAACGCGATGTAACTCGCGAAGATGTGCTTAAACTTACCGATAAACCTGTACGCAGAATATCAAAATTCGACATAAAAAAAGCCGATGAACACATCAAAAATGTTGAATTTGAAATGGAAGAAATACAAAATAACCTTGATAATTTAACAGAATATACAATCACATATTTTCGCCAGATAAAAAAGAAATACGGAAAAGGACGCGAACGCAAAACAGAAATCATAAACTTTGATATTATCGAAGCATCGCAGGTTGTTGTTGCCAACGAAAAACTGTACGTAAACCGCGCCGAAGGCTTTGTAGGAACAGGATTGAAAAAAGATGAATACCTGTGCGAATGTTCGGATGTGGACGATATTATAGTGTTTTT
>JAITPP010000347.1 GCA_031289385.1 Prevotellaceae bacterium
TTTGTGCCCGTAAATTATACGGATATTTTTTATATTAAAATGAAAAATAAACAAATTGTAAAAGATGAGAAAAAATCCCGTAGGGATTATCGCTCGGTAGAAATGACAAACGCCTCACCCTTCATTCTGTTAGGAATGCAACCAACAACAAAGGAGGCAAACCTACGGCTTGCCACGCAAATGGTGGTACATTTTTCTACCGCGCAATGCAAACCTACGGCTTGCGCTTTTGAAAAAAAAATCTTTTACAGGTTATTTATTTTTTAGTATTAAAAACAAAAAAAACAGTTATGAAAATAGGTTATAAATTAATTATGACAATTACCGTTTGCCTGATTTTTACAGAAAACGCACAAAGCCAAACAAAAAGCGATTCTGTTTATATTTTGGACGAAGTTATTGTTAAAAATCTGAGAAAAGAAACAACAAATCTCACCGAATTGCCCACAGCCGTTTCTATTATCGGCGCGGCAAATATCAAAAGCAAACAAGCCCAATCGCTCAAAGATATAACTATGAGCATACCAAACGTTTACATTCCCGATTACGGAACAAAACTAACGTCATCAACATACATACGCGGCATAGGTTCGCGAATGAATACGCCAGCAATCGGGCTTTATGTCGATAATATTCCTTATCTTGACAAAAGCACTTTCGATTTTGATTTTTATGATATTGAAAGAATTGAGGTTTTGCGCGGCTCGCAGGGAACTCTTTACGGACGAAATGCTATTGGCGGAATTGTAAATATTTACACCTTTTCGCCGTTGGAATATTCGGGAACAAACATAAATATTTCGGCAGCAAATCACGAAAAATATAAAACTCAACTTTCGCATTATACCAAAATCGGTGAAAATTTTGGAGTGTCGGCAAGTGCAAATTATAATAAAGATGGCGGATTTTTTACAAATAAATATAACGGCGAAAGTGCAGATAAACTCACAAGTTTTGGCGGAAGACTGCACTTGGCGTACAAAAAAAATAACTTCAAAGCCGATTATTCGCTAAATTACGAAGACAGCCGTCAAACAGGTTTCGCATACAGCCTCTACGACAAAACCACGCACACAACAAATCCAATATCATACAACGATATAAACGAATATAAACGAAAAATGCTGTCAACAGGAATTTCGCTTGAATACGAAGGGCGCGGCTTTGTTGTAAGTTCAACAACAGCATTTCAGTATTTCGGCGACAAAATGAATTTAGACCAAGATTTTACGCCAAAATCAATATTTACAATTGTGCAGACACAGCACCAGCGTTCGGTTAGCGAAGAAATAATTATAAAATCGCATAACAATAAAAACGCCTCATCGTTTAATTATCAATGGCTGTTTGGGGCTTTCGGTTTTTATCAAAAAATGAATACGCAAGGACCCGTAACATTCAAAAACGACGGTATTCAAAGCATTATACAACCTGTGTTTGATAATCTTTACACTTCGGGCGCAATGCCTTTCAGAATGACGGTGAAAGATGACGAAATTATAGTTGGCGGCGATTTTGAAACGCCTACAAAAAGCGGCGCAATATTTCATCAATCAACTTTCAATAACGTTTTGTTCAAAGGATTATCGCTCACCGCAGGTATCCGCTTGGATTACGAACAAATAAAAATAGATTATTTTTCATCTTCAAAAATTACGATAGGCGTGAAAATGCCGGGAGCTGCACCCGAAATAATACAAGAAAAATACGATACAATTACAGGCGGCAACTCGAAAAATTACGTTCAACTGCTGCCCAAAATATCGCTGAAATATTCATTTTCGCCAACCGAAAATATTTACGCTTTAGTTTCGAAAGGATATAAATCGGGTGGATATAATAATCAAATGTTTTCGGATTTGATGCAGGCAAAAATGGCAAGCCGAAATCCCACAACCGATATTGACGCTGTAAACCAAGTTATTTCGTACAAACCCGAAGAAAGTTGGAACTACGAACTCGGCGGACGCGGAGAACTTATAAAAGGCTTTTTGTCGGGCGATTTTGCAGCATTTTTTATTCGCAGCACTAACCAACAGATAGCGCAATTTGCCCCGCAAGGACTTGGACGAATGATGAAAAATGCAGGACGCTCGACAAGCGCAGGCGTTGAATTTTCGCTACGTGCAAAAATTTGCCAAAACCTGTATTTCAACACAGCCTACGGCTACACTCACGCAACATTTGACACTTACAACGACACCATAAAAGTGAACGGCGTAAATCAACCCGTAAGTTACAACGATAATTTTGTGCCTATGACGCCTCGCCACACATTAATGCTGGCATTGGATTTTGCAAAAAACATAACACACACGGCGCAAATTCGCTGCAATCTGCAATATTACGGTTACGGAAAAACATATTGGACAGAGGCAAACAACGCTTGGCGCGGATATTACGGCACATTCAACGGAAAAATCACCATTGCCGAACGTCAATACGAATTAAGCATTTGGAGTAAAAATATTTTGAACCGAAAATATCATTCGTTCTATTTTGAATCGATGGGCAATTCCTTTGTACAACGCGCCAAACAATTTCAATGGGGCATAGATGTTAATATTCGATTTTGATTTTTTTATTGAATTGTTGAATTATTTATTTTTTGTTACTAAGTGATGAAAAATAAACAATTTATAAAAGATGGCAAAAAAAATCCCGTTAGGGATTATCGCTCGGTAGAAACGATAACCGCCACGCCA
>JAITPP010000053.1 GCA_031289385.1 Prevotellaceae bacterium
AAAAACAGAAAATAAGAAAAATAAAATAATAAAATAAACAATGAAAAAAAACCTTTTAATACTGATTATGATTTCGTTAATGGCAGCGTCGTGTTATAATGAAACGACATTGCTGGTGAAATCGGAATTTTCGGCGACTGTCGAAAGCGATAACTATACTGCTCCTGTGCGGGTTGCGTTGGAAAATAATAGTACCGGCGCCGATTTTTACAAGTGGACATTCGATGGCGGTACACCTGCTACATCTTCCGAAAAGCAGCCGCCGACTGTGATTTACGACAAAGCAGGAACATACAAAATCACTCTCGAAGCGTGGAACAACACCGAACGCGACACCAAAGAATTTACTTTTTCGGTGGATTCTGCCGTAAATATTTCGTTTGATGTTGAAGTTCTTATGAACAATTTTGCGCCCGCCGAAGTGAAAATAACAAACGCAACCGTTGGCGCATCCTCGTTTCAATGGACATTTGACGGCGGCGTGCCTGCAACTTCCGCAGAAAAAAATCCGTCAAACGTACACTACGAAAATCAAGGAGAGCATACGATTTCGTTAATTGTGAGCAATGGACGCGAATCGTTTTCGACTTACAAAACAATAAATCTTGATGCGCCCATAAACGTTGATTTTGAGGTAGAACCGTCGTTTGACGATTTTGATTACGAAGTTCCGTTTACCGCAAATTTGCAAAACAAAACCACAAGCGGGCTAACTTACACGTGGACTTGTGCGGGCACAACAATCGCAAACGCAACAGCCGAAAATACAAGTGTTTACATTCAAAATGCGGGAACTTACACGATAGAATTAACAGGCTCGAACGGCAAAGAAACAAAAACCGCAAGCAAGCAAATTATCGTGAAACCGAACACAAATCTTTACACATTAAACGATGTAAAAATCGGGATAAAATCGGCTGAGCAAACCATAGGATGCTTTTATTCACTGCCTTTGCGCACGGTTTTTAAAAGTAATGATGTGAACGAATCTACGGGCGCAAAAATTAATATCGTATTTTTTGGTTTGGATGCAGCGTTCAATAATTGTTATTTTACCTCGCCCGATGATGCTGAACTGTCGGGATTTACGGCAATTCCAAACGCAACGAAAACATATTTCGTAAACAAAATCGACGACACAGCTCTAAGTTTTACAAATGCCGATTTTGATGCAATGAACAACGATAACTTGCTGAATGTCTTGAATATTCGCGGCAACAGCAACACAACATCGTGGTTTACGAATTTAAATATTCCCAATCTCGTTTTGTTCGAAACCGCAGCAGGAATAAAGGGCGCGATAAAAGTTAAAGGATATGTATCTGACGGAAATAATTCGTACATTCTTACAGATATTAAATTTCAAAAACAATAAAAATTATTTCATAAAATATTGAAAACATGACGAAAACAAAAAAAATATCACTTGCAATAATCTTGTGTTTTATGGCAGTAAACATGCTTGCACAGTCGGTAGATGTTGAAAATATCGGCAACATATTTAAGAACAAGCCGTTTGCCTTTAACGGCGGATTGTCGGCAGGCTCGGTGTTTTACAACGGCAATCAGCAATCGGGCAGGCAAAGTTGGACTTATTATATCAACGGCAACGTCAACGTGAGCATTTACGGGCAACTCAACATTCCGATAAGCATAAATTTCACAAATCTGGGTAAAAACATGTCCTATCCATCGCTGCCCAATCGACTGAGCTTACATCCTACATATAAGTGGATTACAGGACATATCGGCGATGTTTCGATGTCGTTTTCACCCTACACTCTTAGCGGACATCAGTTTACAGGCGGCGGCGTGGATTTAACGCCGGGAAAATTCAAGATAAGCATGATGGGCGGACGACTGCTGAAAGGTATGGATTATTCAGCCGAAAACCCAGCAGTGATGCCGAATTACGAACGTTTCGGATATGGAATAAAAACGCAATATGATGCCGAAAATTATGCGGTAGGATTGACATATTTCGGTGCAAAAGATACGAAAAACGAACACGCCGAATATCTTCTCGACAGTTTGGGAATTAAGCCCGCGCAAAACTCTGTGATAAGCGTAGATGTACGCCTTAATCTTCTGAAAAACATCACATTTATGGCTGAATATGCGCTTAGTTTTTTCACTCACGATTTGCGTGCGCCCAAAGATGAAAAATCGTCGGCGATAAAAAATATTTTCGGCAACAAAACCTCCACAAGTTTGTATGATGCCTTTAATGCAAAACTGAATTGGCAACTCGCCAAAAACACGATAGGCATTGGATACGAACGTATTGCACCCGACTATAAAACGCTTGGCGCATATTATTTCAACAACGATTACGAAAATCTGACGCTGAATTATGCTCGTCCGTTTTTGAAAGGCGACAAAGCCAATGTGGCATTAAGTTTGGGCGTTCAGCGCGACGATTTGAAAAATCAAAACGACAACACAAATACGC
Source organism: Prevotellaceae bacterium (assembly GCA_031289385.1). Classification (GTDB taxonomy): domain Bacteria; phylum Bacteroidota; class Bacteroidia; order Bacteroidales; family UBA932; genus JAIRKV01. The sequence goes on from JAITPP010000053.1 coordinate 2,453, forward strand.
GATATGTAGGCTCGGTAAATTTGAATTACAACCCGTCTGAAAAACTGCAACTTACGGCAAATTATTCGACATTTCAAAGTTTTCGCAACCTAAAATCGCAATTCGACTATATCAACGAAATATCACCTTACGACAACATGGACACGCTGAATTACACGCAATTATCGCAAAATATCGATGGCTCGATAAGTTATAATTTAAAGGCTACCGAAACGCAAAATCAACGTCTGAATATGACTGTAAGTTATCAGGAATCAGCTGACAAACAGGGCAATGTAACTTTGCAGGGCAATGTTTCGCGGTTTTTGAATTCGTCGCTCATTTATAATTTATCGTTGCCCAAAAAGAATTTGAACATTATGGCATCGGCAAATTATTCGTACAATTACGGCGGCGCGGTTGAGTCGCACACGTTCGGACCCATGCTTGGCGTTACGGCGGGATTTTTGGAGAAAAAACTGACAACAGGATTTTCGACAGCCTACAACGTAAACGTAAGCAACGGCGACACTCAAATAAAGGTGTTTAACGTGCGGGTGAACGCCGCTTTTGTGATGTTTAAAAAACACAATATCAGCGCAAATGTAGTGTGGCAAAACAGAAATTCGGTTATCAAAAACAACAAAACCGATGCCATAACAACAACATTTGCTTATTCGTTTTCGTTTTAATGAAAAAGTTATAAAGTTCTAAAGTTGTAAAGTTCATAAAGTTATAAAGTTATAAAGTTTGTCGAGAATTAAGAATGAAGAGTATTAGCTAATTTTTCTTTAATTTATGGTTTTTAATTTATTGTAAACTAACATAATAAAGCCTATATTTCTATCGAAATTTACCAATTCCATAAAAGATACTTAAACATTATGCCTCATTAGTTTTAAATTGCAAACCACTACACAATGTGTAGTGATTTGCAATTACGCACTTTTTTCTGATATGGTATATTTTTGTTTAAATTAATTTATTTGCAGCCAACTCCAACCACCCCACCGCAAACCCCCGCCACCATTCCGATTAAACGATAATTCTATCGTTATTATTCCCAAATTTGTTTCAAACTCAAAATTGAAATAATTATGAATAGCACAAACATTTTGCATGACATATCGTATTTTCGGTTGTCGTTAATTGATTTTCTGCGCAATAGCCATCCCGAACGCTTATCGGACAGCAATTTTATTTCGGCACGCACCGAAGCGGCAACGGAAACATACGAACAAGCCGTAAAAAACGGTTATAACACAATCAATGCCGAAGAACTTGCAAATGAAATTCTGTTTAACGGCTTACACTTTTCAAGATATGACACCATTGTAAACATTCTTTGGATTGAATTTTCCGACATTATACCTGAAAATGAGGCAAGTGAATACGCTATAAAACTGCTTACAGAATGTAAGTATGTTTTTGAAAAATATCCTATCTACGATAATTTCGCCTACGACCCAGAATTTGACTTGCTCTACTCCGAATTAACAGGAACAATCGCTATTTATTTGGAAGAACATGAGTTACAATAAAAAAGCGCATTTTCAAACCAATACAGAAGCCATACGCATTGCTTTTACTCTTGACAGGGAAAAGCGTAAACCCACCGACACGGAAGCCGCAATATTAAAGCAATACAGCGGTTTCGGCGGATTAAAATGTATTCTAAATCCCACGCAAACAGAATTAGACAAAGCCTTTTGGACAAATTCAGAAATTAATTTATTTCCTTTGGTTGCCGATTTGCACAAGTTAATTCGCGAAAATTCGAGCAGCGAGCAGGAATACAAGCGTTATTTCAGCAGTCTGAAAAATTCTATTCTGACGGCTTTTTACACGCCGCCGAAAATAATTCAAACTATATCCGAAACACTACGTGAAAGTGGCATCAATACAGTTCGTTTTCTTGAGCCATCGGCAGGAAACGGCGCATTTGCAGATGCTTTCAAACAGGCATTTCCGAGCAACGAAACCGTTTGTTTTGAAAAAGATTTACTGACAGGCAAAATCCTTTCGCATCTGTATCCCAACGACAAAATCAATATTTGCGGTTTTGAGGAAATCGAAAATCGCCGTGATAATAAATTCGATATTGTTGCGTCAAATATTCCGTTTGGCGATGTTGCTGTTTTTGATATTTTGTTTTCAAAAAGCGAGGATATTGTGAGGCGGCAAGCCACACGCGCCATTCACAATTACTTTTTTGTTAAAGGCGTTGATATGCTTCGCGAAGGCGGAATATTAGCATTTATCACTTCGCAAGGCGTGATGAACAGTCCGAGCAACGAGCCTGTGCGCGAATGGCTTATGAAAAACGCTAATCTTGTATCGGCAGTTCGCTTGCCGAATAATTTAATGAGCGAAAATGCAGGAACAGAGGTTGGTAGCGATTTAATAATTTTACAGAAAAATACGAATAAAACCTCATTAACTCCCGATGAAACATTATTTTTGAAAAGCCGAATGCTTTCTAATGGCGCATTGGCAAACAATTATTTTCGCGATTTTAGCCGCATTGTACACACCAAAGGCTATCCCGACAAAGACCTTTACGGAAAACCTGCAATTATATTTTTACACGAAAATGGCATTGCTGAAATGGCATCAGACTTAAAAAAAATGCTTGTTCCCGATTTTCAAAAAAACTTAAATATAAAATTATATCAGGATAATTTTTTAGAAACAAAAACACAAATTCAACCACCAAAAAAAGAAACGCAAGAGCCTAAAACTGTTGTCAATACGGAACAACAACCTCTGTTATCGCTTTACGACCTTTTCGGATTTAATCAAGACGAACGCAGGCAACTTAACAGCAAGCAAAAAGGCAACCGCAAAACAACGCCTGCCGCAACACATCAGCTTGATATGTTTTCTCAATCTTCACAAAATTCTGCAACGTCTGAATCTTTACCAAAAGAAAAACCGCTTGCATTACCAATAGAACCACGCATTTATAACGGAAAATTAGAAACATTTTATAAAGTCGGCTCATTGCTGACGGATAGCGAACAAGTAGGTTTTCTGAAAGAAATACACAGAAATGACGCCATTTTTATGCCTTTGGAGTTAGACATTTTGCAAAAAACGAAAGCGGAACTGTATATCAAAATCAGAGATACATATCAGCGTTTATACACCTACGAAGCAACAGAAAGAAAGGAAAATACGGGATTAAGACAATCTCTGAATAATTTGTATGACACATTCGTAAAATTCTACGGTAATTTGAATGAAAAGAAAAATATCGCTTTTGTCAGAATGGACGCGGGAGGGCGTGAAATTCTTTCGCTCGAACGAACAGTTGATGAAAAGTTGGTAAAAGCCGACATTTTCAAACAGCCTGTAACTTTCAATGCCAACGAAATAAAACAGGCGGAAACTGCCATTGAAGCCCTTTCTGCCTCGCTTAACAAATTCGGCGAAGTAAATTTTGAATATATGCTTTCGCTTATGAAAGAAAAAAGCGCAGAAGAAATATTAAGCGATTTGCACGGACGTATTTATTATAATCCTCTGATTTACAATTACGAAGTATCCGATAAATTCATTGCAGGCAACGTTATTGAGAAAGCGCAGGCGATAGAAAAATATCTTGAAAAAAATCCACAAGATGAAAATCGTCTTGCCGTGTCCGAATCGCTGAAAGCCTTGCAGGAAGCCACTCCTCGCGCTATCTCTTTTAACGAATTGGATTTTAATTTCGGCGAACGCTGGATTCCCGAAGGTATTTACAGTAAATATGCAAGTTATCTGTTTGATGTAGAATGTCATATCCTGTATTCAAATATACGCGATGAATATTCTGTAAAAGCATCGCATTACAACGCCAATATTTCAGTAAAATATTCAGTAAAAGGAGAAAATCGCGGCTATGACGGGCTTGCGCTTATGAAACACGCCCTTCACAACACCACGCCCGACATTACAAAAAATGTAAAAGCAACCGACAAAACAGGAAAAAAAATAACGGTAAAAGTCAGGGACGGCGAAGCCATACAGTTAGCCAATTCAAAGATTGATGAGATGCGCAACGGCTTTTCGGACTGGCTGAATGAACAATCACAGGAATTTAAAGACCGTTTGACAAAAATTTACAATGAAAAATTTAATTGTTTCGTGCGTCCGAAATATGACGGCTCGCATCAAGCGTTTCCCGAATTGAATTTGAAATCTTTAGGCATTCCCGACCTTTACCAAAGTCAGAAAGATGCGATTTGGATGTTAAAACAAAACGGCGGCGGCATTTGCGACCACGAAGTAGGTGCTGGAAAAACGCTGATAATGTGTTGCGCCGCTTATGAAATGAAACGTCTGGGACTTGCCAACAAACCAATGATTATAGGGCTTAAAGCAAATGTACACGAGATAGCGCAAACATTCCAAACCGCTTATCCCAACGCCAAAATTCTTTATCCGGGAAAGGAAGATTTTACGCCCAAAAAGAGAGTGAAAATTTTTAATGAAATAAAAAACAATAATTGGGATTGCATAATTTTATCGCACGACCAATTCGGCATGATACCTCAATCTCCTGAAATACAGAGCGAAATTCTACAAAAAGAATTATACAGCGTAGAAGAAAATTTGAATGTCTTGCAGCAACGTGGCTCGGAAGTATCGCGAGGAATGTTGAAAGGAGTATTGAAAAGACAGGAAAATTTAAATGTAAAATTGAAAGAATTAGCACAACAAATCAAAAGCCGCACGGATGATGTGGTAGATTTTAAGATGATGAGCATAGACCATATTTTTGTTGATGAGAGCCACCGATTCAAAAATTTAATGTTTACCACTCGCCACGACCGCGTAGCAGGCTTAGGCAATCCCGATGGCAGCCAACGCGCTCTGAATATGCTTTTTGCGCTTAGAACTATTCAGGAACGCACAGGTAAAGATTTGGGCGCTACTTTTTTGTCGGGAACAACAATAAGTAACTCTTTGACTGAATTATATTTATTGTTCAAATATTTTCGCCCGCAGGAATTGGAACGTCAAAATATTAACACCTTTGATGCGTGGGCTGCTGTATTTGCAAAGAAAACAACAGATTACGAATTTTCCGTTACCAATGAAATAGTGCAAAAAGAACGGTTCAGATATTTTATAAAAGTTCCCGAACTGGCTTCGTTTTACAGCGAAATAACAGATTTTCGCACGGCAAAAGATATTGGCATCGACCGCCCCGAAAAAAACGAAATTCTGCATAATATTCCTCTCACTCCGCAGCAGCAAGAATTTATCGTTAAGTTGGTTGAATTTGCCAAAACAGGCGATGCTACATTGTTAGGACGTTTGCCGCTTACCGACAGAGAAGAAAGAGCGAAAATGCTGATTGCTACCGATTACGCACGTAAAATGTCGCTGGATATGCGATTGATTGACTACAACAAATACGATGACCATATTGATAACAAAGCGTCGCACTGCGCTGCAAATATCGCCAAATATTACAACAAATACAAAGAGCAAAAAGGAACGCAATTTGTATTTTCCGATTTGGGTACATATAAGGTTGGCGAATGGAATCCGTACAGCGAAATTAAACGCAAATTAGTTGAAGACTACAACATTCCCGCACACGAAATACGTTTTATTCAAGAGGCAAAAACAGAAACCGCCCGCAAAGCCATTATAAACGCACTGAACGAGGGAAAAATCCGCGTATTATTCGGCAGCACGGAAATGCTGGGAACAGGCGTAAACGCTCAAAAACGAGCCGTAGCGGTGCATCATTTGGACAGCCCGTGGCGACCCAGCGATTTGGAACAGCGCGAAGGCAGAGCCATACGCAAAGGAAACAATATTGCCAAACATTTCGCTGATAATAAGGTAGATGTTATAATATATGCCGTTGAAAAAAGTCTTGACTCGTACAAATTCAATTTATTGCACAATAAACAATTATTTATCAGACAATTAAAAAACAACAACATGGGCAGCCGCACCATCGACGAGGGCAGCATTGACGAAAAAAGCGGTATGAATTTTTCCGAATACGTCGCCATCTTATCGGGAAATACCGATTTGCTTGATAAAGCCCGATTGGAAAAGAAAATTGCAGCGTTGGAAAGCGAAAGAAAATCGTTCAATAGAAATAAATATTTCTCATCGCTCAAATTAGACGATATTGTTCGCACGGTTGATGGTTACAATGAAATAATCGCCCGCATGACAAAGGATTGGGAAATGTTCAATCAAAAAGCGCAATTTGACAATGATGGTAACAAACTAAATCCCATACAGTTGGAAGGAGTGCAGAACAATGCGGATATTAAATCTGTCGCTGAAAAATTAGCGCAAATCAACGACAGGGCAACTACGCAGGGAGAGCATTTTAAGATAGGAAAACTTTATGATTTTATCTTGTCGGTAAAAACGGAAAATACGCAAAAAGAAGGTATGCTGTTCAAACAAAACAGATTTTTTATTGAAGGCGAAGGAAATATAAAATACACTTACAATAGCGGAAACATAGCCTCCGAGCCGAAATTAGCCGTATCGTACTTTATCAATGCTCTCGAAAGAATACCGAAATTAATTGAAAAATATAAAACAGATATTGAGAAAAAATCCCAAGATTTGCCTGTGCTGCGCGAAATTGACAACAGCGAATGGCGAAAAGAAGATAAACTGAAAGAACTGAAATCGGAATTGGCGACATTGGAAAGAAAAATACAACTTACGCTCAAAACTATTGAACACGACGATGATAAAACCAAAGAGACACAGGAAAATGAAGCGACGGAATACAATGAACAAAGCAAAGTTGAAAGCGAAAATCAGGAACAAAAAACTAATTCACATTCTGCTCCCGAAAACTTACAAGAAATAAAAGAAATTATGAACGGCAGACTTATTATAGCCCACTCCAAAAGCTTTAAAATGTAATTTACCATTATCTTAGTATTTCGTATTCAGTAATTCCGTATTTAGTCGTTAGTCGTTAGTATTTAGTCATTCCTACATTTCTTAATTTCTACATTTCTACATTCCTACATTTCTTAATTTCCACATTAATCACATTCTCACATTAACTATTAATCACTAACCATTAATCATTAATCACTAATCACTAATCATTAATCACTAACCATTAACCACTATTACCACATTAATCATTATCTTTTATTTTTTTCAGATTATCGCGAATGAATTTTTGCACATCCGATTCAAGATAATATGTCTTTTGGCTGATACGCCTGAACGGCAACAATTCCAAACTGCGATAACGCTGTAACGTGCGTTTGCTCACATTCAGCATAAGGCATAAATCCTGATTGTCTAACAGTAATTCGCCACCAATGGTATGACGTTCTTTTTTCTTGTCGGTGAGTTTGTTTTCCAAACTTTCCAATCTGTCCCAAAGGCGTTTCATCCACGCCTCAAAATCGTTTTTATCTATAAACATGATTATTGTTTTTTATTTTTTCAATTTTTTTTTTGTAATTTTAAGTATGTACGATAATGAAATAACTTAGATTTGACGGATCTTTTCTGATAATTTCCCTGTCGCGCATAAATTTAATATAATTTTTTGCCGTGCGTTCTTTTACGTCTAAAACAGATTGTATTTGTTCGCATAAATCCACGTATGTACAATGTTTTTGCTTGTCGAAAATGGTGCGTGCAACGCTCGCCAATTCCGTTTCTTTGCGCTTTTCTTTTTCTTCTTTGGGCTTTTCGCCGATATACGTGTGCATCGACAGTTCTTTGTTCCAAGCAAACTGCACCAACGGAACATCCAACGGACTGCCATCGCGCACTTTCAACGCTTTCACTACCGATATTTGCGGATTTTCATCTTTCTCTATCGACAGTATTGCCGCCGCTTTTCGTTGCAGTTCCGAGCCGAGATGTCCGCGCAATTTCATGCCGTTGGGAATAAAATGAAGTACGCAAATAATGCAGGTTTTATAAATTCCCGCCAAACGATACAATTCGTCAATAATGGCGATACTTTCGGCTTCATCGTTGGCGCAGCGCACCAAATCGGCGATGCCGTCGATAACCGCCATTTGAATGCCGCCATATTGATAATAAAACTTGTCCATACTCTGAACAATAGACTGCATGCGCTCTTTACGCGACATGCTCGTCAGACAGTAAGCCTTAAAATACAAAGGCATATTATCTGTTTTTCCGCGTTTCAATATGCTGTAAATGTTTTTGTACAGTTGTGTTTCCGATTGTTCGGTATCGTACAAAAGCACGGCTTTATTGTCCTTATTCGGCAAAATTGTTGCGCCCAAAGTGTCAGCCTGATTGGATTTGCTGATTGTTCCCGCAATCAAACTGCCGGCATAATTACTTTTGCCTGTTCCTTCGCCGCCTGTAATGCCTAACAGGTTGCCCTGTGCGCCGAGTGGAACATCATTTATCGAAATAAGCATTTCCGATTTTATCGGAGGATTTGAAAAATCAATTTCGCAGGGTTTAAGAATAGCCATTGTTTCGCTGTATAAAGCGTCTAAAAATTCTATAAAAAGTTGAATGAAGTTTTCACGGGTATTTCCGAGCTTAAAATAGTCGGATATATCTTTCTCCTGTTTCGTTCCCGAAAGTGGCAAAATGAGCCGTTTTACGCCCAAATTCGACAGTTGCCGCTCATGTTTGAGTGATGATTCCAATCCCGTTTTATCAACATCGTAAAGCAAAATTATATGCTTGAAGCGATATGTTAATTTGCGGATAATGTTTTGAGGAATATTGCATGTTTCAGAATTAAAGCAAATTGCATGAAAACCGTGTGCCGAAAGCGACATCACATCTTTCTCGCCGCCTGTGATAAACAAAATATCGCCTTTGGCTGGTAAACGTTCCAAACCGAAACAATAATTTTCACCGAAATTACCGCCGTACAAAAACCGTATTTCCGAAAACGGACGATAGATTTTTACATAGCGTTTGCCTGAATAACAGAATATTGGCTCATTGTCGGACGATGAAAAACAAATGTTTTTGCCGTCTTTATTTTCGCAACGAAATTCTTTTAATGAAAAAACTTTGTGAATTTTCAATATTTCATGCGTAATGCCGTATTGTTGCCAAAATGCCGTTTCTTTTGCCGAAAATGATTGTTGCACAGCATAATAGGGTTTTATTTTTTGAGGTTCGGCGGGTAATTCGGGTTTATTTGCAGGTTTTGCAATGCGGGAAACAGGAAGAACAAAATCCTCATTTTCAGTCAATCCAAGCGACAAATCGCGGTTAATGATATTCAATATTTCAATAAAATCTTTTGAGTTGCTGCAATTCAGATTTTTCAGTTTTCCCACAATATCAAAGCAATCGCCGCTAAATGAATCGTTTCCGAAGTCTTTTAAGCGATAACTTCCACTTCGTCTATCAAAATAAATATTGCAGGAAGCCTTTTTATCGTCATAAAGAGGGTTGAGAAAGTTACGTCCGACGCGCCATTCGCACGAAATGTAATGTTTAAAAACATCCAATCCGTTACTTGTTCTTTTTAATATCTCGTCTTTGCTCAACATAAAGTTTATGATTTTTGACTAAATCCTGCAAACAGTTATCGCTGCTGCGTATAACGTGCTCATTCAGTAAACGTTGAATTTCGCTTATCTTGTAAAAATTTTTGCCTCGTATTTGCGAATAATTGATTTGGCGGGCGGCGCGTAGTCGCTGTAATGTGCGCGAACTGATTTTTAGAAATGTACAAACTTCATAACTGTCAATCCAGCTGTCGTTTGTTTCTTCCGTTTCCTTTGTTTGACTTGCAATGACAAATTTGGCAATGGCATTGATTTTTGCCATTAAGTCCTTGTATGCCTGCGTTTCTATTGTGATTACTTCCATCATATAAAATTTTCGGCAAAGGACGGAAATTGAAAAATATTTATTACCCAAGTTGTACCCAAGTTGGGTAAGATTTTTATGAAAATTGCTGATTAACAATATCATATCTCAAAAACAACAAAAAAAGCGAAAAAATAACCTGTTTTTTATGGCTTTTTTAACCCCAAAATTGCTGAAAATATTGCATAAAACAACCAAAAATTATACGCAGGGGGAGTACCCAACTTGGGTACAACTTGGGTAATCATAAAAAATGTTATTTACTTATATTCAACTATTTGCCGTCGGCTTCATCCATTCGCTTGTTGAGCGCATCTGACAAACGATTCAAAAAAACCGTCCGCACGCCTTTTCGACTTCGTATTTCAAGAAATGTGTGATAAATATCGCCTATATCGGCATTGAAAATAGCCCCGAATTTTGCCGCTAAAACTTTCAAGTCTATGTTGCCGTGATTTACGCTGTGAGCGGCGTGTATAGCATAAATGATTTCTGCCAAACCTGCTTTTGTATCTGTCCATTTGTCGTTGGATACGTCCATTGTATTACTGTGACTTAGTTCATTGTGTTTCAATTTTGCTAATTCCGCATCCAAATATGACGCAAGCATGTCGTTTGCAAGAAGTTCGGTAGCCTTAAAATCACAATTTGTTGAAAAATTCGGATCGCGCTCGAAAGAAAAACTGTCTTCATTTAACTCTATTTCAGGACTGTTTTTTAGAAAATAATATTTGTCGAAAACTGTATTTCCGGAACGATAATATTGCACAAATTCATTGTTTTTACGATAAAAAGAATTTACGGCTTCCTGCTGATTTTCCAAAAATTCCTTAGTCGTATCATACCCGCAAACAGGGCGATGCTGCTCGATACTGTGCATTTTTCGGTAATAAATTAACTTGTAAAATAATTTGGGTTTTGTTTCCTTGAAAAAAGTTATTTCTTCAAGTTCGTTTTCAAATTTATAGTTCAAAATCAAGGCTTTAATCCTTATAAAACCATCTTTCAAAATCGAAATGATTGGTGGTATTTCGTTAATAATGTCGCCTGAAAATTCTGATTCTTTAAGTAGAACGCTGTCTTTCAATTCTTTTGCAATTGCTTCTATTTGTAAGTTCATGTTGATTTATTTTAAAATGAGGCGCAAAGGTAGTAAAAAATAACTGAAAATTAACTGTTTGCATGACTTTAATGCCTAAAATAAAAAAAAAGAGGGTTTTTGTGTTGTTCAATTTTTTTTTGTTTTGTTCATTTTTTTTTTGAGGTGCAAGGTGCAAGTATATATTTATATATATAAGCTTGCACCTTGCATCTCATGTAAATAATTATTATTCAGAAATTTGTTTTTTTGAAAAAAAAATTTTACCTTTGCCCCGAAGTTTTATGCAGACAGGTAGTGGACGCGGGCAGTCAAATAATGCAGATGAAATAAGCCCTAAATCGTACCCCTCAAGGCTGAAATAAAAGTTAAATCATTTTCTTACAATTAGTTATATCCCGTTGTGTATTTCTGTGTGTGTGTGTGTGTGTGTTAGCAAAATATTTGGAAATGCCAAATATTTCGGCATACATTTTTACACTATTTTCAAACCATTTTTGCATTAGTATTTTTCTTTATTTTTTTCTATACAGTTTTATATAATTTTTTGTTAAACAAAAGTATTTAATAGATAAAAAAATGGGTGGACAAATTCGGAAAAAATTGGGACAAATTCGGAATAGCCTCATAATCAGTATAGGAAAAATAGCATTTTTAACATTTCTCGCCCATTTCATTTAACAAATTTAACACTTAAGCGTAACTTTTTTATATATTATGTGTACAAAATAATTTGGTAATTAGTCGTTATTATTTAGTTGTTTGTATTTTGTATTTCGTATTTCGTAATTTACTTGTAATGCCAACTCCTTTAACTTCACTGACTTCTTAACATCATTTATTAGGTTAGCAAAATATTTGTCCTATAATTTACATTATGTTAAGTTTTATATATAAGAATATCAGCAAAATAAATGTTTTTGGTGAGATGAAAAAAAGAAACGTGAATTTGTAATATTTTGATATTTAACTAAATTTGCGCGTCAAAATTAACATAATGTAAATTATGGGACAAAAAATTTTGTACGGAGTGTTAAAAAATAGGATATGTTGGTAAAAATGGTAGGGCAAATGTATAAAAAGTTTGTTTAGTTTTTAAAGTTTATCAAGTTTTTAAAGTTATAA
>JAITPP010000074.1 GCA_031289385.1 Prevotellaceae bacterium
GCAGGACTTTTTTTGCACAAGTCCTGCCTTTCAGGCAGCGGTTGTTGTGCGTGCTTTTCTCCGCAGGCTGCGCTGTCGCTTACCTGCGGTTATGAAAATCTTGCCTTTCAGGCGGAATAGCACCTCAAAAAAAGTTTTAGTGCTAAAATTATCGCATAAATTTTAAAATTTAGAAATCTCGACTTACAAGATTTTTCAACTATTTTCAAAAAAAATTAAAAAAAATATTTTTCAACTAATGCGTTATCAATAAATTTTATATATTTGTGTCGGTAATTTGCGTTAATTTTTATTGCATCTTAACGCATAACACAACAACAGCAACACAAATACAAAAATTTATTATAAAAAAAATTAAAATTATGACACAAAAAAAACAAAATGGTAACATTGTTGCCATCATTATGATGATTGCACTGTTCGGGATGATTGGTTTTGTAACAAATTTGGCTGCTCCCGCAGGTACTATCTGGAAAAATCAGTACGAAGGCTCTAACTTTTTGGGCATGCTCGGAAATCTTATGAACTTTCTTGCTTATGCCGTTATGGGTATTCCGGCAGGAAAATTATTGGCGCGAATTGGTTATAAACGAACAGCGCTTGCCGCTATTGTAGTAGGTTTTGCAGGCATTGGCGTTCAGTTTATTTCGGGTTTGGCAAGCGGCAACGTTGGTTTTGGCTTGTATCTTTCGGGTGCATTTGTTGCCGGTATTTCGGTTTGTATGTTGAATACAGTTGTTAATCCGATGTTAAATGAAATTGGCGGCGGCGGTAAAAAAGGCGGCTCTTTGCTGCAAATGGGCGGCGCGTGTAACTCGTTGCTGGGAACGCTTGCTCCGATATTGGTTGGCGCGTTGATTGGCGAAATAACTAAGGGCACAGCCTTTTCGGATGTAAATCCTGTTTTGTTTATTGCTATGGGAATTTTTGCGGTTGCAGGTGTTGTTCTGTATTTGGTTGATATTCCTGAGCCTGCCCTTAGCAAAACGGAAATAGATAAATCGTCAAAATACAGCGCATGGTCGTTTCGACATTTTGTTTTGGGCGCAATCGCTATATTTGTTTATGTTGGCATTGAAGTAGGAATACCCGGCACTTTGAAATTCTTTTTGGAAGAAATACGAATAGACGGAGTTCTAATATCACCCGCAGCGGCAGGAACAGTTGCCGGAACATATTGGTTTTTAATGCTTGTAGGACGTTTGGCAGGAGCAGGAATAGCAGCAAAAATATCAAGTAAAATATTATTATCGGTTACTTCGGTAGTTGCTATTGTTTTGGTATTTCTTGCAATAATATCTCCCATTTCAACAAACGTTTCCATGCCCGTTTTCACAGGCTCGGCTTTTGCTTGGCAACAAGTTCCGATAAATGCGCTACTTCTTGTTTTGGTTGGACTTTGCACGTCGGTAATGTGGGGCGGCATATTCAATCTTGCCGTTGAAGGATTAGGAAAATATGTTAAAACAGCAGCAGGAATATTTATGATGATGGTAGTTGGCGGCGGAATAATTCCGTTAGTTCAAAATTGGATTGTTGATATTACAGGCAAAAACTTTATGATTTCATATTGGTTGCCGCTTGCAGGACTTGTATATCTGTTGTACTACGCATTAATAGGCAGCAAAAATGTAAATAAAGATATTCCTGTTTGATAGGTTTTATTAGTCGTAAGTCGTAAGTCATAAGTCGTAAGTCGTTTGTTGATTTGCTTATTTGTTGATTTGTTGATTTGAATTAGCACGCAGATAAAAATCAATTACGAATTACGAATTATGAATTACGATTTTGGTAATACAAAATCTTTGTGAACTTTGTGATTTTTTTCTTTGTGAACTTTGTGTTTATTTTTTTAACCACAAAGGGCACAAAGAAAACACAAAGAACACAAAAAAATCCAAATAAAAACTTTCTAACTTCTTTGTTCTTGGCTCTTGATTCTTATCTATTTATTGATTTGAAAAAGCACGCAGATAAAAATCAATTACGAATTATGAATTACGATTTTGGTAATACAAAATCTTTGTGAACTTTGTGATTTTTTTCTTTGTGAACTTTGTGTTTATTTTTTTTACCACAAAGGGCACAAAGAAAACACAAAGAAAACACAAAGAACACAAAAAAATCCAAATAAAAACTTTATAAACCTCTTGGCTCTTGTTTCTTGTTTCTTGGCTCTTGTTTCTTGGCTCTTGTTTCTTATCTATTTATTGATTTGAAAAAAGCACGCAGATAAAAATCAATTACGAATTAACAAGCACATACCAACTACCAACGACTAACTACCAACGACTAAATACTAACGACTAACTACCAACGACTAAATACTAAATACCAACGACTATCAAAAAAACATTTTTGAAATTCAAATTTTTTATATACTTTTGTAAAAAAAACAAATTTGTAATTATTACAATTTTATAAATGAATATACAAAAGAATCCGATAGAGAGATTGACGCAATTCGGTATAAAACCTTCGTTGCAGCGCATTGCGGTAATGAATTATTTACTTAAAAACTATAATCATCCTACGGTTGATATGATTTTCAACAAACTATATGCAAGTATTCCAACTTTATCGAAAACTACGGTTTACAATACCCTTAAATTGCTTGCACAACAAGGTGTTATAATGGAAATAACGATAGACGAGAAAAATGTACGTTATGATGGCGATATATCGCAACATGCACATTTTCAGTGTAAAAATTGCGGATGTATTCGCGATATTCCAATTAAAAATATAAAAACAATATCCGATAACGAGGCAGGCGAACTTTTGATAACCGAAAGTCGGCTGTATTACAAAGGATATTGCGAAAAATGTAAAGCGAATTTAGTTAAATAAATTATTATAAACTCTTAATATTTTACAAAAATGAAAAAGAAATGGATTTGTACCGTGTGCGGTTATGTACACGAAGGGGATGAAGCTCCCGCAGTTTGCCCGCAATGCAAACAGCCAAAAGAAAAATTTAAGGAACTTGTTGAAACCGACGGCGCGTTACAATTTGCCGACGAGCACGTGATTGGCGTAGCAAAAGGCGTTGATTCAGTTATTTGGGAAGGATTGCAGGCTCATTTTATGGGCGAATGTACCGAAGTAGGAATGTACATTGCAATGAGCCGCCAAGCCGACAGAGAAGGTTATCCCGAAATTGCCGAAGCATTTAAGCGTTACGCTTACGAAGAAGCCGATCATGCCGCGCGTTTTGCCGAATTGCTTGGCGAAGTTGTTTGGGATACGAAAACAAACCTCAAAAAACGCATGGAAGCCGAAGCAGGTGCTTGCGAAGACAAAAAGCGAATTGCAACGCTGGCAAAACAGCAAAATCTGGATGCAATTCACGACACCGTACACGAAATGTGCAAAGATGAAGCCCGACACGGCAAAGGTTTCGAAGGATTATACAATCGCTACTTTAAAAAGTAAGTTTAATCCCGTTCAGCAAACAAAAAACCTCTGAAAAAATCAGAGGTTTTTTTAATCCAAAGCACACAGATGAAAAATAGTGGTTAATGATTAGTGGTTAATGATTAATGATTAGTGGTTAATAGCGACTAAATACCATCAAAAAGCATTTTTTGAATTTGCGGAATTTTTAAATTTTATATGATAAATTTTGCACAAATGATTCACAAATACATTTAATTTCTGTTGAAATAGTACGAACAAAGCAGGACTTCGCCCGAACAAAGGATTGAATTTTCTCCATCTTCAGATGGAGGATAAAAGATTAATTTTTACAGGCTTTAGCCGAAAAAGTATATCAGAAATTTTGGCTAAAGCCTTTTGTTTTTGTTCTTCTATTCCTCCGCTTTTAAGCGGAGGCAATTCATTGAGAGAATATCAAAACTTTGCTTGAACAGAGAAAACAAGAAGTTTTTAAAGTTTGTCAAGTTTTTAAAATAAAAAATCTGTGTAAATCCGTCTAATCTGCGTCATCTGTGTGCTAATATTTTCAAATCAACCGCAAGTTAATAAAATCAAAAAATGCCGACATTATAAAATAATACCGACATTTTTCTTTAACAAAATGAAAAAATTATTTTTTTATTTACTCAGCAGGTGTTTCTGTTGTTTGCTGAGGTTGTTGTTGCTGTTGTTGTTGTTGCTGCTGAATTATTTGTTGCAAATCTTGTTCTGTTGACGGTGTGGTTTCGCCGGCAAATCCGGGTTGCGCCGCAGGATTTTGAAACAATTCGTTGCTTCGCTGTACGGCTGATTCGCTTACTCCGTTTGCGCCTCTTTGCGTGGGCGGAAAAGCGGTTGCCAAAATGCAAAGTACGCCAAGTGATATCGACAAATACCAAGTCGCTTTTTCAAGCGTATCGGCTGTTTGACGAACTCCGAAAATCTGATTTCCGGATGCAAAATTAGCAGCAAGTCCGCCGCCTTTCGAATTTTGAATCAGCACTACAAACACTAATAAGATGCTGACTATTATTGCTATAACAATAAGTATTGGATACATCGTTTATTTATTTTTATTTTTCTATTTTAATTTTTTCTCTTAAGATTTTCAATAAGAGTTGCAAAGTAAGTGCTTTTTTTTGAATTTTGCAAACTTAATTTTTCATAAACTGCAATTGCTTTTGAAATATAACCTTGTTCGGTGTATATTTTTGCCAGAGTTTCGGTTACAAAATCGTCGTCGTAAATTGGCTCTGTTATTGCGGTTTCGGCGGTTTCTTCTTTTTTTCCTACCGCTGATATTTTTTGTGATGATGCTAAAAATTTATCAATTATATCATCTGTTGTTTCGTTTAATTTTTCTGTCGAATTTGTAAAATAATCGGGTACAGGTGTTTCAAAAAACGGTTGTTCTTCTGTTTTCGGCTTTTCTTTTGCTTTTTCCTGTTCTTCTTTTGCTTGCTCTTCTTTTGGTTGTTCTTCTGTTTTTTGTTCTTCTTCGGGCTTTTCTTCTTCTATTTTCGGTTTTTCTGTTTCTTGTTCTTCTTTTTCTTGCTCGTCGATTATTGGCTTTTCGTTGTTTTCTTTTTCTTCGGTTATTTGTTCTGTTTCAGTTTGTTCGCTTGTTGTTAGCTCTTGTTTTTCTTGTTCTGTTTCGATTATTTTTTCATCATCAATATTTTTCAATTCCGTATCATCATAATTTTGCGATGGGTCGCATAATCGATAATATAAAAAATCGCGATATATGCTGTAAACGGCTGCTTTGCCCAGATGTTCTTCGAATTCGTCTTTGTCGAGTTTTTTTGTTTCTATTGCTAATAATTGCTGTCCTATTGAAAACCAAGGATTTTCGGCAACAATATTTTGCAAGGCTTTCAGTCGTTTTTCCGACGAGCGTGATTCCATCTTCATTATTAATATCAGCGAGGAGGCGTTCATAATTTCTACCAGTTTGCAACAGATGCGTTAAAAATATCTTCAATAAGTTTATCTACAATGGTTTTTATAAGTCCATCCTGCACGGTGCTCAGGCTTTGTGCGCTGTTGAAATCATCGTATGCCGAAAATTCTTTATCAAAACTCCATTTATCATCAAGTTTATTCACAAATTTCACGTGTACTTTGATTATCAGACGGTTTTGCGAGGCAATTTCCTGTGCCGTTACGGCGATAGAAGTTACCGAATATTCGCGAATTTCGCCTTCAAACGACATATCGGCATCTTTTGTAACAAGTGTCAGCGGCGTTTGTTTTATAAATTTATCTTTCAATGCCTCTGTAAATGTGTTACTTAACGTAGGCACAACAATGGGCGCAATATTCTGAAAATAATCTATACTTACGCTTTTTGCCGCTCCGTATGATGCGCCGGTAAACGAATAAATGCCGCACGAAGTCAGCATTACGCTTGCAAATAAAAAAAGTGAAAAATATATGCTTTTAATTTGATTTTTTTTCATATTAATATTGAATTAATCATTGATATTGTGTTCTTTAATTTTTCGATAAAGCGTTCGTTCCGAAATTCCGAGTTCTTTTGCCGCTTGTTTACGTTTGCCGTGATATTTTTCGAGTGCTTTGCGTATCAATTCAATTTCCTTATCGTCAAGCGACAGCGATTCATCAACAATTTCTTCGGTTTCGGTAATATTTTGATGTTTTGCCGTGATATTTATTGATGCGGGATTTGTAGAAGTTACGATATTTGGTTGAGCAAAATCGGCTGCAACGTCGGCAGGATAATATGCCGCCGTGCGCCCAAGACTTAAATCGTGAACAACTTTTTTCAGTTCGTTCATGTCTGATTTCATGTCGAACAGTATTTTATAAAGAATTTCACGTTCCGAATCAAACGAATTGCCGTTGTGCGATTTTCCGTAAATCACAGGCAATGTTGATGTTTGTTCGGGCAAATATTGTTTCAATATATTTTCATCAATTTCGCGCGATTCTTCAATTATTGATAACTGTTCGGTAATATTTTTCAGTTGTCGGATATTTCCCCGCCAATCGTAATTTTCGAGCAAAATACGGGCTTCGCTGCTTAGCAAAACGACAGGCATTTTGTATTTTTCGGCAAAATCGGAGGCAAATTTTCTGAATAGCAAATATATATCGTCTTTACGTTCGCGCAAAGGCGGAATATTTATAGGAATTGTGTTTAAACGATAATATAAATCTTCGCGAAAACGCCCGTTCTGTATAGCCTGCGACAAGTTTATGTTTGTCGCCGCAATCACTCTCACATTTGTTTTTTGAACAGCCGACGAGCCCACTTTCATAAATTCGCCCGACTCCAACACGCGCAACAATCTAACCTGTGTTGATAGCGGCAGTTCGGCAACTTCG
>JAITPP010000079.1 GCA_031289385.1 Prevotellaceae bacterium
ATATTTTTCAACTCCGAATATGCGATTCTCGTTGCATTAAAACATTAAAAATGTGAACCTGTAAAAAAAATGAAACAAACAAGTCGTTTTGCAATTATTTTAGTCGGACAGTAGTGATTCTTATCAATATTTATATGATGCAAAAACACTAAAAAACGATGCCTTTATTAATATTCATTAACTAAATTTAACTTTTGGAGTAAAACAATTTGAAACCGTTGCAAACCAAAAAACCAATAATAATAATGGGTTCAATTATCAAATGCGAATTTTTGCATTTGAATGAATAAAAAATTCACATTTGCTAATTGAACCTATATATGACTAAGAAACCTGTCAATAGCGTTTGCAGCCTTACGTCCTGCGCCCATGGCAAGAATTACGGTTGCCGAGCCTGTTGCAACATCGCCGCCTGCAAATACGCCTGTTCGCGATGTTTGTCCGTCGTCGTCGATGGTGATGCACTTATATTTGTTTATTTGCAAGCCTTTGGTTGTTGACGATATAAGAGGATTGGGCGATGTTCCCAAAGCCATTATCACCACATCGGTTTCGATATTAAATTCGGAATCGGGAATTGTAACGGGACTGCGGCGTCCCGAAGCATCTGGCTCTCCGAGTTCGCATCGCACGCATCGTATTTCTTTAACCCAACCGTTATTGTCGCCGAGTATTTCTATGGGATTTGTAAGCATACTAAACTCAATGCCTTCTTCTTTTGCATGAATCACTTCTTCGCGCCGAGCAGGCAATTCAACTTCGGTGCGGCGATACACAACCGTAACTTCCGAGCCCAGCCGCAATGCCGTTCGTGCAGCATCCATTGCCACATTTCCGCCGCCTACCACAACTACTTTTTTGCCGACATAAACAGGCGTATCATAACTTTTATCGAAGGCTTTCATTAAATTTGTGCGGGTTAAAAATTCGTTTGCCGACATTACTCCATTCAAATTTTCGCCGCGTATGTTCATAAACTTTGGCAATCCCGCGCCTGTTCCTATAAAAACCGCATCAAAATTTTCTTCATCCAGCAGTTGATCAATAGTTAGCGTGCGACCAATAATTATATTTGTTTCTATTTTAACTCCCAATTTTTTAAGATTTTCTATTTCGTGAGCCACAACAGTTTTTTTAGGAAGACGAAATTCGGGAATTCCGTAAGCCAACACACCGCCTGCTTCGTGCAATGCTTCGAAAATTGTAACGTTGTAGCCGATTTTTGCAAGATCGTAAGCGCAAGATAATCCTGCGGGACCGCTGCCGATAACTGCAATTTTTTTTCCGTTGTCTTGCAATTTTTCGATAAAGCTAATATTATTTTCGCGTGCCCAATCGGCAACAAATTTTTCAAGTTTTCCTATTGCAACAGGTTCGTTTTTTATACCCAAAATACATGTGCCTTCGCATTGGCTTTCTTGCGGGCATACACGTCCGCACACGGCGGGAAGGCTGCTGTATTGTGCAATTGTTTCGGCGGCTTTTTCAAAATCGTTTTTTGCGATTTGCGAAATAAATTTAGGAATATCAATGCTTACGGGACAATCGTTTACGCAACGCGGATTTTTACAATTCAAACAACGCGATGCTTCAAGTACAGCCTCGTCTGCCGAATAGCCGTAGCATACTTCGTCGAAATTTGTTATTCGTAATTTTGCATCTTGTTCGCGAGCATGAACGCGGGGAATTTTATTTGCCATATTCTAATTTATTTATTGATTTTAAATACATTTACAGTTTGCCTGATATTCGTGATTTTTATACATTGATTGTCGCCGCAATGCTTCGTCAAAATCAACAAGATGCCCATTAAATTCGGGACCATCAACGCAGGTAAATTTTGTTTCGCCGCCGATATTTACTCTACATGCTCCACACATTCCTGTTCCGTCAACCATAATAGAATTAAGGCTTACGGTAGTTTTGATATTATATTTTTTTGTTGTGAGCGAAACAAATTTCATCATTATCATAGGACCGATTGCAATAACTTCGTCGTATTTTTTGCCTCGATTGTTGATTAAATCTTCAAACATATCGGTAACCAAACCCTTAAATCCGTAGCTGCCATCGTCGGTTGCGGCGAATACATTTTCGGCAAAAGGTTTCATTTCATTTTCGAAAATCATCAGATTTTTATTTTTTGCGCCTATTATTACATCGGGTTTTGCGTTATGCAATCCCAGCCATTTAACCTGAGGATATACAGGTGCGCTGCCCAATCCGCCTGCGATGAATAAGATTTTTTTTGATTTCAATTCGTCATCGCTGTAATTTATAAATTCTGATGGATTGCCTAACGGACCTGTAATATCGGCAAAATATTCGCCTTGATTTTTCTCGCAAATTTTTTTACTTGATGCCCCCAACACTTGTATAACAAGGGTTACAGTGCCTTTGGTTTTATCAAAATCGCAAATTGTAAGAGGTATTCGTTCGCTTTTTTCGTGCGAATGTACAATTACAAACTGCCCCGGAAGTGCCGATTTTGCTATATACGGAGCTTCAACATCCATTAAAAAAATATTTTCTGCAATATTTTTTTTCGTTTCTATTTTATACATAAGTTTTACAAATTTCGGCAAAGATAATATTTAAATGTTAATTGTTGTATTAGTCGTAAGTCGGTTTATTTGTTTTTTGCTTATTTGAAATTAGCACGCAGATTACGCAGATACAATAGATTTTCGCAGATTTACAGATTTATTTGTTTTTTATTGTTGCTCCTGACTTTGACACTCTAATTCATTTTCACTTATAAGATATTATATATCAATATTTTATGAAAATTGCGACACCATTTTGGGTGTTGCAATGAAAAATTTGCTAACTTTGCAGTATGTAAGCAAAAAACCAAACAGGTCAGTAAGATTAATTACAACAAAACAAAAGAAGACGAAAAATGGGATGGTTTGAAGGGTTACATTACCAATACAAATCTGTCGGCAGCCAATATTTATAAGCAATACAGCGAGTTGTGGCAGGTTGAGAGAGCTTTTAGAATCACGAAAGGCACTTTGGATTTGCGTCCGATGTTTCATTTTACAAA
>JAITPP010000165.1 GCA_031289385.1 Prevotellaceae bacterium
AACAATCAAACAAATCAACAAATCAACAAAAAGCAAATCAAACAAATCAACAAAAAGCAAATCAACAAAAAAACAAAAAACAATTCAACAACAAAACATCTTTTCAACAATTTTCACAGCCTCAACAGCAGCCTGCACATCGTGTACCCGCAAGATATTTGCGCCTTTGAGCAATGCTATTGTGTTTACAACTGTTGTTGCGTTCAGCGATTCTTCGGGCGTTGTGTTCAGCAATTTGTACAACATCGATTTTCGCGAAAAACCAACAAGCAAAGGTAACCCGAAAACCTTAAACTCCTGCAAATTAGCAAGCAAATTATAATTATGTTCCAGCGTTTTTGCAAAGCCAAATCCCAAATCTATAATAATATTTTTTACTCCGATATTTTTTAATCGTTCTGTTTTTTCTGTAAAATACGCGATAACATCTTTCAGCAAATCGCCGTAAGTGGGATTATTTTGCATTGTTCGCGGATTTCCTTTCATGTGCATCGCAATGTACGGAAGACTAAGTTTAGCAACGGTTTCAAACATTTTATCGTCTAATTCGCCTGCCGAAATATCATTCACAATAAAATGTCCGTAATTATCAAATATGCGTTCCACAACTTTGGCGCGAAAAGTATCAACAGAAACAGGAATGTCGGGCGCAATGCCTTTGAGAATTTTCAATCCTTTCAGCAATCTTTCTGTTTCTTCATCGGCGGAAACATCATCAGCAAAAGGGCGCGATGAATATGCACCTACATCAATAATATCAACACCTTCGGAAATCATCGTTTCTATGCGCTCGGCAATCTGGTTTTCGGTTACAGCCCGCGATTGCGAATAAAACGAATCGGGCGTGAAATTTATAATGCCCATTACCAAAGGACGTTCGGTTGAAATTTCGTAATTTCCGTATTTTATATTTTTAATATTCATAAATGTTTTTTTAATTAATAATTAACAATTAATAATTTGATTTTACCACAAAGTTCACAAAGTTTTTTTAATTCTTTAACCCCTAAATCCCCTAAAGGGGACTTTACTGTACTGCCCTCCCCAAAAGAGCAATTTTCAATTCTCAATTTTCAATTCTCAATTCACTTTTGTGCTCTGTAATTTTTTGTTTCTTATATTTTACTTACCTTTGTAAATAAATTTTTACAAAGATAATCAAAATGTTTATTGTACTCGAAGGTATTGACGGCGCAGGTAAATCAACACAAATAAAATTGTTGGAAAATTATTTCGAAAGCAAAAAGAAACGAAATAAATATCTTCATTTCCCTCGATTTGACGCGCCTTTTTTCGGCGAAATGATTGCTAAATTTTTGCGTGGCGATTTCGGAAAAGTTGATGATGTAAATCCTTACATCGTTGCTATGCTTTTTGCCGAAGACAGGCACGATGCCGCTCGCGAAATACAAAATTGGATAGAGCAGGATTATACTGTCATTGTTGATAGATATGTGTATTCGAATATTGCTTATCAGTGCGCAAAAATTGAAAACGAAGACGACCGAAACTCGTTGCGCAAGTGGATTTTTGAACTTGAATACAATTATTTCAAAATTCCGAAACCCGATATAAGTATTTTTCTTGATGTTCCGTTTTCGTTTACCGAAAATAAATTAAACGAAGCACGCAACGGCGATGACAGAGATTATCTAAAAGGCAAACAAGATATTCACGAAGCAAGTCTTGAACTGCAACGCCGCGTTCGCCGAATTTACGTTGAGCAACAGGCTACAGACGAAAATTTTAAAATCGTAAATTGCACGTTAGAAGGCGGTAATATGCTTGCGCCACAACAAATTTTTGAACAAATAATTAAAAATTTACCAAACATATAAAAAATTAAAACAACAAGACTGTAACGTTTTATCGCCTTACTCGTCTTATATAAAAAGGAAAATAAAAATGAAAAAAACAATGATTATTTTAAGCCATGTAAGCAGAATTTTAATAGGAATTCTTTTTGTGTTTTCGGGATACGTAAAAGCCGTTGACCCGCTTGGATTTACATATAAACTCGGCGAATATTTTGAAAGCCTGCATATCGAATTTTTAATGCCCTTGGCACTGACGTTTTCGATATTGATAATTGCCGCCGAACTTGTGATGGGATTATGTTTGCTGGCGCGAGTGCGTATGCAGATTGTTGCATGGTGCGTTTTGCTGTTCATGTTGTTTTTCACAATTCTCACATTTTATATTGCCGTAAAAGGCGATGTTGTAAAAGATTGCGGATGTTTCGGCGATGCGCTTGTGCTGTCCAACACCGCTACATTCCTGAAAAATCTTGTCGCAATGCCCTTTGTGATACTCATATTTGTTTGGCGAAAAAACTACACGCCCGTTGCAAAATGCGTTATCGAATGGATAATTGCAATCGCATTTTTTGTATTCACAGCAGGCATTGAATTATATAGTTTAAGAAATCTGCCTGTAATCGATTTTATGCCTTACAAAGTAGGAACAAATATTCCGCAAGCAATGGAACACCCCGAAGATAAACCACACGACGAATATAAAACAATGTATTATTATTCGAAAAACGGCGAAACAAAAGAATTTGACGACACAAATTTTCCTTGGAAAGACTCAACTTGGACTTATGTTGATTCAGACTCGAAACTCGTAAAAAAAGGCTATGAACCGCCAATTCACGATTTTGAAATGCGCAATTCCGATGGCGACGATATTACGTCAGATATTATTTACAGCGATAAATTTACTTTCATTCTCACACTGCGAAAAATTAATGAAATTGATATTTCCGACATCGATAAAGTGAACAAAATCGCCAATTTTTGCTTAATTACCGATAATTTTGATTTTTATGCCTACGCATCGTCGAGTTATGAAGATGCTGAAATTTTTGCGCAAAAAACCAATGCCATGTATCCCTTCTGCTTTGGCGACGACACATCAATAAAAACAATGATACGCTCAAATCCGGGATTAATGCTGATAAAAGATGGAAATATTTTGGCAAAATGGGCGTACAAAAATATCCCATCAACCGACGAAATAAACAAACTTACGGCAACCGATTATAACGACATTGTTGCCCGCGTAAAAGCATCAGAACGCAATAAAACACTTGTACTTGCAGCGATTGCAATTATTTTTATCGGTTTTATCAATACACGAAAATACAAAAAATCAACATTAAAATAATCATAACATAATGAAAAAAATATCAGCAATAATTATATTAATATTTTTGTCGGCAAATATTGCTATGGCGCAAGATTCCAATAAAATAACGAAGGATGCCCGTAAAGTATTAGATGCGATGACAAAAAAAATCAACAGTTACACTTCGTTGAGTATCGATTTTAATATAACGCACGAAGATAATCAAAACAAAAACACAGACATAGAAAACGGAAGAGTAACAGCCAAAGGAAAGGATTTCAGCAAATTTAAAATAACCATGCCCAATTCCGAAATTTATTGCGATGGCAAAACAAAATGGCTGTATATGAAAGATGTTGAGGAAATAAACATAACATCAACCGATTTTGATAGCGACGAAATGAACGATAATCCCGTGAAATTTTTTACAGTCGATAGGAAAGATATGAAATACAGTTATAAAAAAACTATCACCGAAAATCAAAAAGAATTGCACGAAATAGATTTTTATCCGAAAGACAAAAACGCAGCATACTCAATAATACGCTTGCATATAGAAAAAACCACAAACCATCCGCTACGAATAAAATATTTTGGAAAAGACGGAAATAATTACACCATAAACGTAGATAAAATAACCCCAAATTTAACAATCGACGACAAAACATTCGACTTCGACACCACAAAATATCCCAAAGCCGAAGTCGTAGATTTGAGATAGGGTTTTTATTAGTTGTCAGTCGTAAGTTGTCAGTCGTAAGTCGTAAGTCATAAGTCATAAGTCGTAAGTCATAAGTCATAAGTCGTAAGTCGGTGATTCATCGTTGATTTGAAAAATCTTTATAACTTTATAAACTTGACAAACTTTATAACTTGACAAACTTTATAACTTGACAAACTTTATAACTTTATAAACTTGACAAACTTTATAAACTTTATAACTTTATAAACTTTATAACTTTATAAACTTTATAACTTGACAAACTTTATAAACTTTATAACTTGACAAACTTTATAACTTTATAACTTCTTCTCTTATTTTCTACTGATTTTATTTATACTGTTAATAATTTTGCCATCATCTGTTATTCCTTCAATA
>JAITPP010000264.1 GCA_031289385.1 Prevotellaceae bacterium
AAACTCTGATAGAAAAACCCGATTACGAACATTTTGCCAAATTTGCAATCGATTATTCGGATGGAATTATTTACGGCTCTAAAAGAATCAGTAAAAGAATTGATGAATACGTCAGAGAAACCGAAAAACAACTTCTTGAATATCATGATACAAAAAACAATCCACAAAGTTATGCAGACTTTTATGAAAAATTTTTATAATAAAAAAATGAAAAAAAATCTTACAAAAACAACAATTATACTGTTTTCGATACTCGTAATGTCATTTACATCATGCACAGATGTGGACAAAACCTTAGGTGTTGATATGATTCCAAACGACGAACTGTCAATTATTGTAACCGATACACTTTATCCTTCGGTTTATAACGTAACGTTCGACTCGATAATGACAGCCAACCTTCAATACAACTCGTTCGGCAGTTATTACGACCCGATTTTCGGAACTACAACAGCAGGCGTAGCATTTCAGTTAGCCCCGACAGCCGACAGCGTAACTTTCGGAACTGTACACACCGTTGATTCTGTTGTTTTGGAACTGACAATCGGCGCACGCACAGGCGAAGATTCTTATAATCAAACATTAAAAGTTTACGAATTAAACAAACGAATTTATTACGATTCGGTTTATTATCCGAGCATCAATATAAATTCGCTGATAAACGCAACTCCCATAGGAACAAAACAATATATGCGAACACCAAAAGACAGATGGGATACTTCGGACACAATAAAAATGTATCTTGATAATTCGTTTGGCGACAAACTTATAAACGCACCAGCGGATGTAATGATATACGACTCAATAAATCTGTTTTATGAATATTTCAAAGGACTGTACATTACCGCCGATGATGTAACGCCGGGAATTACAGGACGAATGAACAGAATACCGCTAAGCACTTACGATATAAGTTTAACCGTATATTACAATCGCGACGGAGTAGATACCACCGCAGGATATTGGCATTACAGTTCGGGTTATATGAGTTCGTTTACCGCCGTGCAACACGATTATACAACGGCAACACATCCATTGAAAGTAAACCCGACAACATTGAACGATACAACACAAACTGCTTTGTTCGACAGCACCCTGTATATTCAAGGATTGTTCGGCGTAACGCCAATGATAAAAATACGAAAACAGGATATTCAAAACTGGCTTGCCTCAAAAAATCTGGAAGTAAACGAAATAGCCATATCGCGTGCTACGCTCGAATTTGATGTAGAACGCTTTGCCGAATACGATTTGGAACGCATGGCATCTCCTCTGGGATTGTTTTACCGTGCTATTCAGCAATTTGCAATAGACGGCGACACATCTTCGTATCCGCATATTACGTCTATAAACGAACTGCGCTCTACGCTGTTTGGCGGAACATTAAATACAACATTATACAAATATCCGATGAAAATAACTTACGATTTTATAAGCATAATTAAAAATCTGGATAAATCAAATGCAGCAATAATGTACGTTTCGCCATATATGCAATTAACAAGTTCTACATATTACGGCGATACATATTCGTATGTCGAAAATCAAAGTTTATTGTATCGAACATTGCTAAAAGGCACATCAAGTTCGCGTCCGCCACGATTGATTATTACTTACGCCAAACCAAAATATTAGTGATAGTAAAAAAATAATATCCATCATAATTAAGATATGAATCAGACATTTAATTATATAAAAACTTATTTTCTGATAACGCTTGGCTTGCTTTTATACGTTACAGGCTGGGTGGTTTTTCTTATTCCCAACGGAATTGTTGGCGGCGGCGTAAGCGGCGTGGGAACTATTATTTATTATGCAACAGGCTTTCCGGTGGGTTACACATATTTTATATTAAATTCCATATTGCTTATGATGTCAATAAAAGTATTAGGCAAAAGTTTTGCAATAAAAACAATTGTTGCAACGGTTATTGTTACAATACTTTTTGAACTGATACCCAGAGTGCTTGCAAATATCCCCAACGGAACAGATTTTGGAAAAACATTTTATAACGACAATGGTCCGTTGATGTGCGCAATTATGGGCGGAATTTTTTCGGGCGCAGGCATTGCAATCACGTTTGCACAAGGCGGCAGCACCGGCGGAACAGATATTGTAGCTTTGCTTATAAATAAATATCGAAACGTTACTCCCGGACGTATAATATTGTATATTGATTTGGTTATAATTGCATCATCATATTTTGTTTCTTACAATTTTGTGAAAGTAATGTATGGATACATTCTTATTGCCGTATTAAGCAGCACGCTCGATTTTCTATTGTCGGGTTCGAAACAATCGGTGCAAATATTTATATTTTCGAAAAAATATGAAGAACTTGCCGACAGAATAAGCAACGAACTGCATCGAGGAGTATCGGTAATGAACACAACAGGCTGGTTTACAAAAGAAGAAAGCAAAGTGCTAATGGTTGTCGTAAAAAAATATCAAAGCAACGAACTTTACCGATTGATAAAAGAAGTTGATAAAAATGCTTTTATAACCGTAGCGTCGGTTATGGGCGGTTTCGGCAAAGGCTTTGAACAGATAAAAGTTAAAAGTCATAAGTCGTAAGTCATAAGTCGTAAGTCATAAGTCATAAGTTGTAAGTCGGAGTTAAGACGTTATTTTTTAAAATAAATAATGATATAATCGATTAAATATCAGATAACTGCGTGAATATTTTGGAGTTTTTTTCATGCAGTGAAAACATATATAGAAAATATAACAGCAATTTTAAAATAATTACCAACAACTATATATCTTGTAAACAGTAAATTAGAAAAGATATATAAATCTTAAATAAAAATATGAAAATATGAAAACAGTAACAATTGGGCGCAACCACGCAAACAATGTCGTAATCAACGACCCGTTAGTAAGACGAAATCAGTGCCAAATCATTCGAGATGATTATGGTAATTTTCGCTTAATAGATTTTGGCACTTCAGCCGACACATTTGTAAATGACAAAAAAGTAACAGGTGAAATCAGTTTGAATTTGAATGATGTTATTCGGATTGACAATACTACTTTGCCATGGCAAAGTTATTTTAGAACAGATAGTTTGCCAAAAAGACAATATGATGAGTCAAATAAACAAAATTGGGGACTTCCTTCGGCAATAGGAACTATACTGCTTATCGCGTTCGCTCTTATTAGGCTTGGAATAAGAAGTTCTAACAATAATCATTCTCATTATAATAATCCTCATAATAATTATAAGAACACCATTACCTATTATGACCCCATTAAAATAATATCCAAAAATTTGCATACTGCTTCTTTGGACACTATTCATCCTTGGAACGATGAACATATTTCATTCACGATTCCAAATAGTATGAAAAAAACAATAACAGATAGTACTATGCTGGATATGGAAGAAGAGTATATGAATATCAATGTGTTGTATGCTGATGTTTTTCGTGTGGGTATTCTACGAATATCAACATCAGATATTAAGGCAAATAACATAAACGATTTACAATCATTTGTTGCTTATTTTCAAAAAGATTCATTGATGAATGAGGTTACATACACGGCTGATACATCAGGTATAAAATGTTTTGCCGATAAAAAGGGGTATTCGTCGCTTTATTATTATCAAGAAGTATCGGATGCTTGGGGGAAAAATGCATATATCAGTGATAACGATTATTATTATATTCTTTTTGCTTGGACACACCCTGATTATAAACACATATTTAATGATTTAATAAATAGATGTATAAGTTCTTTTAATATAGAAAAATAGCAACAAAATAAATGAATAAATAACAAAGCGGTTTTATCCTCCGTTCAGCGTAGTGTCCACACTACGTTGAGAAAAAGGATAAAAAATAAACATTTATAATAGATAAGCAAACAATTCCTACGGAATTATCGCTCGGTAGAAAAGATAAATGCCACGCCAACATTGTGCAACCCGTAGAGACGGATAATTATCCGTCTCTACAAAACGGCAAATGACGATTTATTTTTCTACCGAGCGATGCAAACCTGACGG
Organism: Prevotellaceae bacterium; assembly: GCA_031289385.1. Lineage (GTDB taxonomy): Bacteria > Bacteroidota > Bacteroidia > Bacteroidales > UBA932 > JAIRKV01. The sequence continues at coordinate 4,010 of JAITPP010000264.1, forward strand.
CTTGCGCTTTTGAAAAAACAATTTATTATTGATTTGGAAAAGCACGCAGATGATGCAGATTTTTTTCATTTTAAAATATTTAAAAACTTTTTTTGTTGAGTTGTTGAGTTGCTTAATTGTTGATTTGAATTAGCACGCAGATAAAAATCAATTATGAATTACGATTTTGGTAATACAAAAACTTTGTGAACTTTGTGATTTTTTCTTTGTGAACTTTGTGTTTATTTTTTTTACCACAAAGGGCACAAAGAAAACACAAAGAACACAAAAAAATCCAAATAAAAACTTTCTAACTTCTTTGTTCTTGTTTCTTGACTCTTGATTCTTATCTATTTGTTGATTTGAAAAGAAACTCGACCAATTTTATAACTTGAAAACATTTTAGTTGTTAATAATATGTTGTTTATGTTATACATTTTATTTTTGTCCTTTTAATATTGCCGATTCTGTTTTTTCGTCGCTTGCATTAATATTTACATCGGCTTTTTGCTTTCCCCATTTAAATGTTTTTCCTAATCTTATAAAAAATCCCTTTCCTCCTTTAAAATCACTTACATGCTACATTCCTACATTATTCCTACATTTCTTAATTTCTCCA
>JAITPP010000273.1 GCA_031289385.1 Prevotellaceae bacterium
TCGTTAGTATTTAGTCGTTAGTATTTAGTCATTAGTATTTAGTCGTTGGTATTTAGTCGTTAGTATTTAGTCGTTAGTATTTAGTCATTAGTATTTAGTCGTTGGTATTTAGTCGTTAGTCGTTTGTTAGATAAAATCTTATTTGATATTTTTTTAGCACACAGATTACGCAGATAAAGCGGATTTTCACAGATAAAAACAGATAAAAATTTGCAAACTTTCAAAAAAACAAATAAATAATCAAATATTTTTACCAAATACTTGATACTAAATATCAACGACTAAATACTAAATACTAAATACTTGATACTAAATACCAACGACTAAATACTAAATACTAAATACTTGATACTAAATACCAACGACTAAATACTTGATACCAAATACCAAATACTAAATACTAAATACTAAATACTTGATACCAACGACTAAATACTAAATACTATCTATTCTACAACAACGGCGAAAACAATCGTGCAACGCTGCACGAAAAATTTTTCCGAAACGAACGATTATTCCACATTCGCAATGATACCTGCGAGCTTTTACTGCAATCGTGTTTAAATTGATTTTCGAGGCTCATCGCTATTTTTTTGTCGTAAACAATTGCTGTTATTTCAAAATTATATTCGAAACTGCGGGTGTCCATATTTACCGAGCCGATAGACGAAAATTCGCCATCGATAGTTATTGTTTTTGCGTGGTTGAATGCGCGTTTGCTGTAAAGATAAACTTTTACGCCGGCTTCGAGCAAATCCTGAACGTAAGCAAGCGTTGCCCAATACACAATTTTCGAATCGGATTTTCCCGGAATAAGAATGCGAACATCAACGCCGCTGAGCGATGCCACTTTTATTGCGGTAAGCACGCTCTCGTTGGGCATAAAATATGGCGATGAAATGTAAATATGTTTTTTTGCCGACGATATTGCATAAAAATATGTTTGCATAATGCTTGCCCAATCGCTGTCGGGACCTGATGCGGCTATTTGTATATTGCATTTTTCGGTGGTTGTTGATTTTGGAAAATAGCGTTCGTGTTCGATAGCAATTTGTTGTTTGCTTACGAAAAACCAATCGACAAGAAAAATCATTTGAAGAGCATTTACTGCCTCGCCTTTTATGCGGATATGAGTATCGCGCCACCATTGAAAATACTCATTTCCATACACGTATCTATCGGCAATATTCATTCCGCCAACAAAGCCTACTTTGCCATCAATTACAACAATTTTGCGATGATTTCTGAAATTGCTTTTGCTTGTAAGTTGATGAAAACGAACTTTTCCGAAGGCGAACATTTCGATGCCGTTTTTGGTAAATGTTTTCACATCTTTCTTTTTCAAAGCCCAGCTTCCAAAATCATCATATATTATGCGTACTGCGACGCCTTCTTTTGCTTTTTTTATAAGTATATCGCGAATTTCGTTGTAAACTTTTCCTTGCTCGATAATGTAAAACTGAAAATGTATCGAATCTTTGGCATCAAGCAACGCCTGTTTCAGAGCCGATATCATACTTGCGCCGTCGTAGTACAGTGTTACGTTGTTGTATTCGGTAAGTATTGTTTTGCTGTTGTTGAGCAGTAGGGCTATTGTATTTTTGTAATTATTAAGTTCCGATTTAGAATCAAAAAGTTTATTTCGCTTTAATAATCCTGCTTGACGCAAACTCAGATTGTCGATAAATCTAAGATCGTGCGAGGCTTTGCGCCCAAATATTTTCTTTTTGCGATAATTTTGTCCGAAGAAAAAGTAAAATATAATGCCGACAATAGGCAAAATAAACAATAATATCAACCACGTTATTGTTTTCACCGAATCTTTGTGCTTGTAGATAATATAAACGGCAACTCCCATCGCAGTACCCCAATATACTACCAGCAAAAAAGAAATAATATTGTCGAACACAGGCATTTATAACAAATTTAATATTTTTAATTAATCACATTTTTTATCATTTCCATCAAGCGTTGAGGCGGGCGGCACGGTTTGTTTGTTACCATATTGGTAAACGACAAAATTGTTTCGCCTGTATTTATCAACTCACCGTTTTGGTTAAATATTTCGTAAAAAAAGTGCATTTTTGCTGTCGGCAAATCTTTTACAATAACGCAAATGGTAAGTTCATCCTCGTAATACGCAGGTTTCAAATATTTACTTGATGCCGAAATTACAGGCATCATCACACCTTCTTTTTCCATTGTTCCGTACGAAAATCCAAAATGTATCATCATTTCGGTACGTGCATATTCGTAATAACGCACATAGTTTGAATGATGTACAACTCCCATTTTGTCGGTTTCATAATATCTTACACGCAATTTTGAACTGAACGAATACATAAATTTACTTTAATCATCTAAATACAAAAGTACTAAAAATTACACAAAACAAATAATTTGAGTTTAATATTTTATCTATACAACACATTAACAACAAATTCAAATATTAAGTACAGCATTATTGTGTTATGATATGAAAAAATATCAAAATATTTTAATGCAATGTTAAATTTTCGACTTTTTTTAATTAAGTAACAAAAATAAATAAACTATAAAAGATTGTTTTCAAAAAAGCAAGCCGTTAGGTTTGCATCGCTCGGTAGAAAAGTGAACCATCCTTCGTTTTGCAAGCCGTAGGTTTGCAACCGTCTGCTTTTGGTTGCAGTCCTAACGGACTGCAATGTTGGCGTGGTATTATCATTTCTACCAATATACAACCCTATCGTAATTTTTTGTCATCTGTTATAAATGTTTATTTTTTATCACAAAGTAGCTAATATTCAAAATATAAATAACCCCACAAAACAACTATTTCATGTTTCGTGAGGTTATTTAATTATGTTATAAGTTTAAAGCTTTATAACTTGTTTATTTCAATTTCAAATCTATACTTAATTCAGATTTAATATTTCTACCTTGCGGCTTTTTGGGTAAATTGCTTTTACTATGCTTAGCAGGAGCGGATGATGTTGTTACTTTTGTCCACTTT
>JAITPP010000285.1 GCA_031289385.1 Prevotellaceae bacterium
CCGTTGCCAACAGCCTGCACCCCGACTTAAAACAAACGGTGATATTTAATTATTTATAGTCGTAAGTCGTAAGTTGTAAGTCGTAAGTTGGGAGTTATTAAGTTTTTAAAGTTATAAAGTTTATCAAGTTTTTAAAGTTTATCAAGTTTTTAAAGTTATAAAGTTCGTAAAGTTTTTAAAGTTATAAAGATTTTTTTAAAAAATCTGCATAAATCTGCGTAAATCTGTCTAATCTGCGTTATCTGCGTGCTTTTTTCAGTCATTTCGATGTGCGGGTTCAGCAGGTTGAAAAGTAGAAAATAGCGCGATGAAAGATTGAATTGTTTCAGTATCATTTTGTTCTGTCCATAAATGAATGTATTTACTCCAATGAGCAGAGTGCGGATTTTTCATGATGGTTTCGGCGAAGTAAGAAACGCCGTTAAAATAGATTTTCCACTTCGTTTTTTTGCTCATTATGACGGATTTTGTTTCGTCATATAACTTATATTCAATGCTGTCTTGCAGGTTGGATGTGAATTTGTCAGCCATTGCGCTTGGGTGGTTGCCCACATAAATTCCGCCGACAGTTTTTTCGCCGTCTTTGATATAAAAGACTATAAAATCTTCAAACCAGTCTTCGGTTTCGACTTCGTAATTTTCGGGCAATAAAATGGTATAATTCATTTCTAACCGCTCGGAAGTCAGTGGTTTGGACAAGTACGAGGCTGTTGTCAGTGTGTTGCCGTTTTGTTTTGGCTGTCCGCAACCGACGGCTGCTACTGCCAGCAATGCGAAAATGAGCAATTTATGAGGTTTCATATTTTTAAAAATTATTATAAAGTGTGAAGTTTAGACATTTTCTATCTTTTTTTATGCGGTTATTGTCTGAACTGTGATTTTAGATTGATTATTTTGATTTTATGATTTACCTATTAATCATTAATCACTAATCATTAATCATTAATCATTAACCATTATTTTCACATTTTCACATTAACCTATTAATCATTAATCACTAACCATTATTTTCACATTCTCACATTAACCTATTAATTATTAATCACTAACCATTAACCATTATTTTCACATTCTCGCATTAACCTATTAATCATTAACCATTAATCATTATTTTCACATTAAATCAAAAATAAACTTGGGTATTCGTTTTAGTATGATTGCTATTAGCCACCAGCGTTTTGTGATGTAAGCCACTTTCTTTTTCGACTTTATAGCCTTGAAAATTTGTTGCGCCGCTTTCTTCACGGTGGCAACCCAAAATATCTTTTCACTTTGCGCCATTGCCGTATCAACAAACCCCGGTCTGATGTCAGTTAGGTAAATCGGTAGTTTTAAATGCGCCGCTTTTTGTCTTAACGATTCCAAATAGTTGATTTGATATGATTTACTTGCGCTGTACGACGGCGCATATCTGTTTCCGCGAAGCCCTGCCACCGATGATATGCCTACTAAATGCCCGAAACCTTGTTTGTTAAAATAATTAAACGCCCAATCGGCAATGTTAGTAAATCCCGTTACGTTGGTGTCTATTGTTCGTTTTTCTATCTCAAAATCAATGTTTTCAATTATATTTCCTACGCCCGAACTGATAACAATCAAATCAAGTCCGCCAAGTTCTTCAACTAATTCTTCCATGCCTTTTATTGCCGCCGCCGTATCAAGCACATCAATTGTTTTGACAAAAAATGAGTCGGGTTTATTTGCTTTCAATTGTTCAAGAAGAGCAGTTCGCCGCCCTGTAATGCCCACTTTATAACCATTATCGGCAAGCGTTTCTGCAAGCCCTTTACCAATTCCTGACGTAGCGCCTACGATGATTGCTTTTTTCATATTTGAATGATTTAATGTATTTATTTTCATTGTATTTACCTTATTACTATGTTTGCATCTTCCTTAATATTTCTGTAATATCGATTCGTAACAATAATGCATTTTTTTTCATTTTTATTTATTTTAATTTGTTGTTTATTAACTTACTAATAGTTTTACCATTTTAAAATTTATTAATTCAATTCCTTGCTTTATAACTGTTTGTTGTACGATTGTGTTAAATCCCCTTTTTTCAAAAAACGATTTTGCCGTCAGGCTTACATTTGAAGTCAATAGTGTTTGCTTTTGCCGTTTTGCTTCTTTTTCTATTTCTTCATAAAGTTGATATGCAATTCCCTGATTTTGATAGTTTTTGTGTACATACAACATATCAATACAGTTTCCTTTATCCAACGAGCCAAAACCGACTATTCTCTGTTTATCTTCTGCAATTAACACATATTGTTGTGTTAAAATGCTATGCCAACGTTCTGTATCTTTAATACTTGACACCCATACTATTATTTGTTCAGCATTGTAATCGGATTTGCAAATGCTTGATACGGTATCAACAAAAAGTTGTTGCAATTCCGATAAGTCGTCAAGTTTTCCAAGTCTAATGATTGTTTGTGTTGTCATAATTATTTATAATTTGAAAATGATTACTCATATATACACCTAAATATAAATGGATTATACTTAGTAAACTTTGCGATTTTTACGGTTGAATTTTTTACCGCAAAGTACACAGAGCTTTCGCAAAGTTAGCAAAAAAATGTATTTATACGGGTAATCATAAATTTTATTTTCGTTGTGCAAGTTGCGCAGGTTGATTATTGTATATTCATTTGTTATTTGTCTTATGTGCGGTAATTATTGTATAACTCCGTTATCACACAATTATATGTGCTAATATACCAATTTTTCCCTTCTCGAAAAATAACACTGTTTGTATCTTGAATTTTTTGTATGCACCAATCAACAACTTTATAATCAGTATTTATTTTATCTCCGTTCGGACGAGGTTCTACCTCGTTCGCACTATCCTTGCAGGTTTTAGCGGCGTGATTTATTTCTGTTTTCATCGTCTTTTTCTTTAACATTTATCATATCCACCAGTTGCAAAAAATAATCAGTACCCCAGATTTCCATGCTAAAGTGCTGTACTGCCGCCGCGATTTGCTGCACTATTTCGTGCAGGGCGTTTTTTCTGTCGCCTTTCGTATGAATTT
>JAITPP010000332.1 GCA_031289385.1 Prevotellaceae bacterium
GGCAAACTCGATGACCAGTATATCAAACTATCGTTGTAAAAACAAAAAACGCCTTCGCTCGCATTGCCGTCAATATCAACATCAAACAAAGCGTCGGTTAAAAGCGAATCGGGCGTAGTGCAAAAAATATTTAATAATTTGATAGATATTTTTTCAAGTTCGTTTTGTTGTTTTTGTATTTGATTTTCTACATTTTTTATTTGATTTTCGTAATATGAAACCGAATATTTTTCAAAAACAATTGAATAAAACAATGCCGCGCAAGCAACAATAAATGCCGCCGCCAACGCTCGTTTCAGATATTTTTGTTTGGTTTTATTCAATTTTTATTTATTTTTCAGTCCCGTATAATTTCGCGGATTTACGTTTTTTAATTCCTGTTTTATTTCGGCAGAAACATCAAGCGTATCAATGAAATTTTTAATATGCTGTTCTGTTATTATTTCGTTGGTACGTGTGAGTTCTTTAAGTTTTTCGTATGCGTTGGGATATGCTTCGCGCCGCAAAATTGTTTGTATTGCTTCGGCAACAACCATCCAGTTTTTATCTAAATCGCGATAAATTGCATCTTCGTTAAGATAAATTTTGGTTAATCCTTTAAGTACCGATTTAAATCCTATAATTGTGTGAGCAACAGGCACTCCAATGTTTCGCAAAACCGTAGAATCCGTCAAATCGCGTTGCAGGCGCGATATTGGAAGTTTTGCCGAAAGATGCTCGAACAACGCATTGGCAACGCCGAAATTTCCTTCAGCATTCTCAAAATCAATAGGATTAACCTTGTGTGGCATTGCCGACGAGCCTATTTCACCTGCTTTTATTTTTTGTTTAAAATATTCCAGCGAAATGTAAGTCCAAATATCGCGGCACAAGTCGATAAAAATAACATTTATTCGTTTCAGATTATCAAAAATTGCGGCAAGTTTATCGTAATGATCAATTTGAGTTGTTGATTGCGAGCGTTCGAGATTCAAAATATTTTCCACAAAATTATTTGCAAAAGCACGCCAGTCAATTTGCGGATATGCAACATTATGAGCATTAAAATTTCCTGTTGCGCCGCCAAATTTTGCCGAACAACGCAACATTTTCAGCAATTCGGTTTGTTTGCCTATACGTTCAACAAACACATCAATTTCTTTGCCCAAATGAGTTGGCGATGCCGGCTGTCCGTGAGTGCGGGCAAGCATTGGAACGTCTTGCCATTCAACGGTTAAACAGGTAAGATAATCTACAATTTCGTTCAGCAACGGATAGTAAACGCCGTTCAACGCCTCGTGCAACGAATATGGCACAGCCGTATTGTTTATATCCTGCGAAGTAAGTCCGAAGTGAACAAATTCGCGAAAATCCGACAATCCCAAATCCGTAAATTTTTCTTTCAAAAAATATTCAACAGCCTTCACATCATGATTTGTTATTTTTTCGGTTTCCTTTATCTGCAAAGCGTTTTCGGCATTAAAATTCTGATACAGATTGCGCAGTGCGGCATAGTGCGATTTGTCGATTTCGGAAAGTTGGGGCAAAGGCAATTCGCACAAAGCAATAAAGTATTCAACCTCAACCATAATACGATATTTAATCAGCGCCGATTCCGAAAAAAAAGGCGATAACATTTCAGTTTGTTTCGCATACCGCCCGTCGATTGGCGATATTGCCGTGAGTGAGTGTAAATTCATTTTATAAAATTTTGTAGGATGCAAAGGTAATAAATAGTTAGTAATATAAATAAAAAAACGAGGATTTTCTCCCCGCTTTTAATGTTTTCACAACGGAATAATCCTTATTGTGAAAAATATTGAAACAAGATTGTATATTAATAAATATTATTATAACTTTGTGTAATAAAAAATCCCACGGAGTACGCGGGATTAAGAAATCTTCGGCTTATAGCCTTATTGTGAAAAGTCTTTCAAAACTTGTAAGCGCAAAGGTACAACAAAAAATGATATAAACAAATAAAAAAAAAAAAATGGCAAAAATTTTTAGTTTGGATTTGGGAACAAATTCCATTGGTTACTCAAAACGGGATACAGAACTCGGAAATAACATAGAAGAACAACTCGAATTATTTGGGGCTGCGATATTCAAAAAAGGTGTTGGCAATGGTAAAACAGGCGAGTTTTCTTATGCAGCAGAACGTACTAAGCACCGTTCTTCTCGCCGTTTGTACCAAGCCCGAAAATATCGTATCTGGGAAACGCTAAAAGTTCTGATTGAATATGGTTATTGTCCGCTTTCGATGGAAGATTTGGATAAATGGCAAAAATATGACAAAGAAAAAGGACTAAAACGTCAATATCCTGTTGATGCAGTAAAATTTGAGCAATGGGTGCGGTTGGATTTTGATGGCGATGGCAAAGCCGATTACACAAGCCCATACCAACTTCGTGCAGAGTTGGCAACCGTGCAATTGGATTTTTCGCAAGAGATTAATCGTTTCAAATTGGGACGGGCGTTGTATCATATTGCACAAAGACGAGGTTTTAAAAGCAGCAAGGGCGAAACCCTGAAAGAACAAGAAGAAGCAGAAAAAGAAACAACGGAAATTGTTGAAATAGAAACTATTACATTAAAAAAATCAGAGGATAAAAAGTCAAAAGATTTGTCAGAATACAAAAATAACAATAACCTGCCAACCGCTGGCTGTGCATTTTATCAACTTGAAAAAGAGGGCATTCGTATAAGAGGCAGTATTTATCAAGCCGTACGTTCTCAATATCGGGATGAAATAAAGTATATTTT
>JAITPP010000341.1 GCA_031289385.1 Prevotellaceae bacterium
AACTTTATAACTTGATAACTTGACAAACTTTATAACTTGATAAACTTTAAAAACTTGATAAACTTCTTAGTTCTATCCGCATCCTTTTATTTTGAAACAAATAATATCATTTATAATAAGGCTGTTACAATTATTTTTCAAAAAAATTTTATATATTGGTTTGTTTTTATTACATTTGCACCAAATCGTAATAGAAAAACATGAAAGTTTCGCAATTAACAGAACTCGACCCTTTCCTAATTCCTTTTGAACGTACTATTAATCGGCGTTTTGAGGAAATGCAAAAAAGAGAAAAAGATATTACCAATGGAATGTCGCTTTCCGATTTTGCTAACGGGCATCTTTATTTTGGCTTGCATAATGTTGATAATAGCTGGATTATTCGGGAGTGGGCGCCAAATGCAACAAATATTTATGTCGTTGGCGAATTTTCGAATTGGAAACCTCAACAAAAATATAAACTTAAAAACATCGGAAACGGAGTGTGGGAAGGCGTTTTCGTAAATTCATTATTCACGCATCTCGATTTATATAAATTTTATGTAGAATGGCAAGGCGGTTTCGGCGAACGTATTCCGTCGTATGCACGCAGAGTTGTTTTCGACGAAATTACTCATATCGCGACAGCGCAAGTGTGGCATACAAAATCCAAATATAAATTTGAAAATAAACCTCCCGAACCAATAAAAAATCCGCTGATTTACGAAGTTCACATAGGAATGAGCGGCGAAGAACCCAAAATATCAACATACAAAGAATTTACACAGAGCATTTTACCACGTATAAAAAAACTTGGTTACAACGTCATTCAACTAATGGCAATTCAGGAACATCCATATTACGGCTCGTTTGGTTATCAAGTATCCAATTTTTTTGCGCCATCATCGCGTTTCGGCACTCCCGACGAGTTGAAATATCTTATTGATACCGCTCACGGCGAAGGAATTGCAGTTGTTCTCGACATCGTTCATTCACATTCGGTAAAAAACGAAAACGAAGGTTTAAGTCGTTTCGACGGAACTGAATATCAGTATTTTCATATAGGCGAACGCGGAAGTCATCCCGTTTGGGATTCGCGTTGTTTTGATTATGCAAAAAACGAAGTTATTCACTTTTTGCTTTCAAATTGTAAATATTGGATTGATGAATACAAATTCGACGGTTTTCGTTTCGACGGCGTTACAAGTATGATTTACACGCATCACGGCTTGGGTGTTGATTTTGGCGATTATCGTCTGTATTTCGATGGAAATCAGGACGAAGATGCACTTGCATATTTATTTTTGGCAAACAAATTAATTCATTCGCTAAATCCGAAAGCCATAACAATTGCCGAAGATGTAAGCGGAATGCCGGGGATGGCAGCATCGCAACAAACAGGCGGCATAGGTTTTGATTTCAGAATGTCGATGGGTGTTGCCGATTTTTGGACAAGGCTAATTAAAGAACGGCGCGACGAAGATTGGTTTGTTGGCGATATGTTTTTTCATTTGTCCGACAAGCGCGTTGAAGAAAATACCATAAGTTATGCCGAATGTCACGACCAAGCAATGGTTGGCGACAAAACAATAATTTTCAGATTAGCCGACAAAGAAATGTATTCGTCGATGAGTGTACTCACTCCAAGTATTGTTATTGACAGAGCAATTGCGCTGCACAAAATGATACGGCTTATGACTATCGCGCTTGCCGACGGCGGTTATCTCAACTTTATGGGAAATGAATTTGGACATCCCGAATGGATTGATTTTCCGCGCGAAGGAAACAGTTTTAGTTATCATTATGCACGGCGTCAGTGGCATCTCGAAGATGATGAATTATTAAAATATCATTATCTGCGAAATTTTGATGAAGATATGATAAAAATTATAAAAGCGCATAATATATTTTTGAAACACCCGCAACAAATTCTTTGCAATAATAACGACCAAGTTATTGTTTTTGAACGAAATGAATTGATTTTTGTGTTTAATTTTAATCCCACAAAATCATATACCGACTACGGATTTGAAATGCCCAAAGGAAAATATAAAATCATGCTCGACAGCGACAACGAAAAATTTTACGGTTTCAAGCGCAACGACGATAAAATCGTTCACGCCACAAAACGCGAAAATGGAATGGATATGCTGAAACTTTATATTCCCAACAGAACGGCGCTGGTGCTGGAAAAGATTTGAATGAAGAATTAAGAGTTAAGAATGAAGAATTGTTTTTTATTCACGAATAACTTCTTAACTTCTCTAACTTATTAACTTCGACTTACGACTTATGACTTACAACTTATGACTTATGACTTTTTTTCACTTTTAAGCAATAAAAAATCAATCATAATAAGGAAAATTACGAAAAAATCGGCACTGAAAAAGTCGATTACGCTTAGCAAAATCGTTATGAATATGCCGATGTAAACGTATAATCGGTTTTTATCTATAGCGGTTAAATTTTTGTTTCGTTTTCGCCAAATTTTCAGGTAATACAAGCCGCGAACAACAATGTACGGAAACAACGAAAAATTAAAAACCAAACCGCTGCATTTGAAATTCAATAATCGCAAAAAACCCGACAGAATAATGGCTGCGGCAGTAAAATAAATTATCGTGGTTTCTGTTTTTTTTAACGATTGCAGCATGGCTATTCCTGTTCAAGTTTTTCGAGTATTTTGTTAATGTTTTCTTCGGTTGTAAACAATTTCGATTTGCTAAATTTAATTAGTTCCGTTGCCCGTTCAATATCTTTGTTGAGTTCGTCGATGTTTAAGTCCGAAGTTTTTATTTTCTCAATTATAGATTCAATTTCGGCTATTGCCTGCGAGTATGTTAGTTCTTCGTTTTTCATAATTTCATTATTTTAAATTCGATTTATTAATTTCAAAATTTATCTTGCAATCGTTAAATTATCGCCTTCGACAGCCACAACAAACGCTCCTTTAAAATCTTTTTGCAGCGATTTGCACAGCTTTCTTGCATCGTTTATATTTTCAAAATCGCCTATTATATATTTGTAATAATTTCCTATCTTCATGTATCTCACGTTTTTATATCCTTTGAAATCTCTTGCCGTAGTCGAAATTATTTTGTTTATCGCCATTATTTGTACGCTGTATGTTTTTTTCGGTTTGCTTGGTGTTGCAGGTTTTTCGATGGTAACATTAGTATTTTCCGATATTTTTTCTTCGGATTTTTCTT
>JAITPP010000029.1 GCA_031289385.1 Prevotellaceae bacterium
AAAAACGGAAAGTTTCTTTCATTACTGATTGAGTTTTATCGCCAATAGTTCATTAAATATTGATTATAAATTAAATATAAATATTTTTAAATTTTTGTCATGTAGTAAAGAATTAGACAAATAATTAATTTTACAACAATGTTGCTTTTAAAATCAAAAACCGACTTACAACTTACGACTTACGACTTAAACAACTTACGACTTAAACAACTTACAACTAATTTTCATAATTAGTAATTGATTTTGTACCTTTGTCGTTTTATTTTGCTATATTTTTAATTTATATCTAATTCTATTTTTATGGAAATGACAACAAAATACAATCCTGTTGAGATTGAAAACAAACTTTATGCGTATTGGCTTGACAACGGTTTTTTTAATTCAAATCCCGACAATCGCCAAGCATACACAATAGTAATACCTCCGCCAAATGTTACGGGAGTTTTACACATGGGGCACATGCTCAACAATACCATACAGGATGTTTTGGTACGCCGCGCACGAATGTTAGGAAAAAATGCCTGTTGGGTTCCGGGTACAGACCACGCGTCTATTGCAACCGAAGCCAAAGTGGTTGCAAAACTTCGCGAACAAGGAATATCAAAAGACGACATTACTCGCGATGAATTTCTGAAACACGCTTGGGAATGGAAAGAAAAACACGGCGGAATAATTCTCGAACAACTGAAAAAACTCGGCGCATCGTGCGATTGGCGACGTACACGGTTCACTATGGACGATAAATTGTCGGAAGCCGTTATCGAAACTTTTATTTATCTGTACAACAAAGGTTTGATATATCGCGGCGTGCGAATGGTGAACTGGGACCCGGTGAGCAAAACTGCCGTTTCAGACGAAGAAGTTATTCACAAAGATATTGATTCAAAACTTTATTATTTATCATATCCCGTTGTGGGCGAAAATACAAGTCTGATAATAGCAACCACGCGCCCAGAAACAATTATGGCTGATGTTGCAGTCTGCATAAATCCCAACGACGAACGATATGCCGACATGAAAGGCAAAAAAGTATATATTCCGTTAATAAACAAAGAAATTCCAATTATTTTCGACGAATATGTAACTGTGGATTTTGGAACAGGATGCCTGAAAGTTACGCCCGCACACGATGTGAACGATTATGCACTCGGCATAAAATATAATTTGCCTGTGATTGATATTATAGATAATGATGGACGGCTGAACGCAAAAGCCCAAATTCTTGTTGGCGAAGACAGATTTGATGCTCGCAAAAAAATTGTGAAAATGCTTGACGATGCCGCACTTCTTGTTAAAACCGAAGATTACAAAAGTTCGGTAGGCTTTTCCGAACGCACAGATGCGGTTATCGAACCCAAACTTTCGATGCAATGGTTTTTAAAGATGGACGAAATCTCGAAGCCCGCACTCGATTATGTTGTGAACGGCGAAATAAAATTAATTCCCGACAAGTTTAAAAATACATATAAACATTGGATAGAGAACGTTCACGATTGGTGCATCTCGCGCCAGTTGTGGTGGGGACAACGTATTCCCGCATGGTATTTGCCCGATGGAAGTTTTGTTGTAGCAAAAACTATTGACGAAGCGTTTGCCCTTGCGCAAAAAAAATGCAGTAATATAAAAGCCGCCGAATTGCATCAAGACGAAGATGTTGTTGATACATGGTTTTCGTCGTGGCTTTGGCCTATCTCTGTTTTCGACACTTCGGTGTGCGGACATCCCGAACGCGAAGGCAATGCCGATTTGAATTATTATTATCCTACCAACGATTTGGTAACAGCACCCGAAATTCTGTTTTTTTGGGTTGCCCGAATGATTATTGCAGGACATGAATTTCGAGGCAAAGCACCATTTTCAAACGTATATCTTACAGGAATTGTGCGCGATAAACTTGGCAGAAAAATGAGTAAATCGCTCGGCAATTCGCCCGACCCGCTGGTATTAATCCAAAAATACGGTGCAGATGGCGTTCGTGTAGGAATGTTGCTTTGTTCGGCGGCAGGCAACGATATTTTGTATGACGATTCGCAAGTTGAGCAAGGACGTAATTTTTGCAATAAAATATGGAACGCATTTCGCTTGATTAAAAGTTGGAATGTAGAGCAAATTCCTCAACCCGATTACGCAGCAAAAGCCGTAGAATGGTTTAATGCTCAATTCAATAAAACACTTAAAGAAATTTACGATAATTTTGATAAATACAGAATTTCGGAAGCATTGATGGCTGCATATAAACTTTTTTGGGACGATTTTTGCGCATATTATCTCGAAATAATAAAACCGTCGTATGGCTCGCCTATTGATAAATGCACGCAAGAGGCAACGCTGAAAATTTTTGAAAATCTTTTAAAAATTCTTCATCCATTCATGCCGTTTATAACCGAAGAAATATGGTTGATTTTGAACGGCGACAAAGCGAAAGGCAAAACCATAATGCTGACACTTCAACCCAAACCTCAAGCCTTTGACGCAACGGTTGTAGATACATTTGAGCAAATAAAAGATATTATTATAAATATTCGCGCATTGCGGCAAAATAAAAATATTTCGCCAAAAGATAGTCTTGAACTGTTTGTAAAAGGCAATTTGGATTTATCGTTTTCGACGGTTTTAGCAAAACTTGCAAACCTTTCGAAAGTCGAAAATATTGAAAACAGTATTGAAAACGCCTCATCGTTTTTAGTTCGCACAAACGAGTACTATATACCGCTCGGCAATAAAATAAATATCGCCGAAGAAATCGAAAAATTACAAAAGGAACTTGAATATACGAAAGGATTTTTGGCAAGCGTAACCAAAAAACTCAGTAACGAAAAGTTTGTGAATAGCGCACCTGTGAATGTAGTTGAAGCAGAGCGCAAAAAGCAATCGGATGCAGAATCGAAAATAAAAATTTTGGAAGAAAATATTGCACGTTTACAGTAAAATAGCGTATATAATATTAAAAAAAATTGATTTGAAATTTGCATTAACAAAAAATATGACTACCTTTGCAGCCTCGTTTTAAAAATGAGGGTATTGATTCAGTAGCTCAGCAGGTAGAGCACATCCCTTTTAAGGATGGGGTCCTGGGTTCGAATCCCAGCTGGATCACAATAAACATTAATATTGAGGCGTTTGTAATTTTTACACCCAAAATTACACCCGAAATATAAAAAATTCAGGCGGTTTTTTAGCCGCCTAATCTTTTTTAAAAGCAATTCGCTATTTTTTGATTATTCTCACAAATATTCCTAATAATGACGCTTGTAATTATTATTTTTTTTTTGATTCGCATGAATAAATAAAATCAGTAATTAACTTTTTTCGTTTTTTAGAAAAAATCGTATCTTTGTCATACCTTTTTTAAAGGTTTATAATTTGTAAGCTCACTCGCTTGTCATGTCGAGTGGGCTTTTGTTTTATTGATGCCTGTGATTTTTAGTTTACTTTGTTCGGCGGTGTATCTAAGTAACAAAAAATAAATAAAGATAAAAGATTGTTTTTTCAAAAGTGCAAGCCGTCAGGTTTGCATCGCTCGGTAGAAAAATAAACCATCATCATTTGCCGTTTTGTAGAGACGGATAATTATCCGTCTCTACGGGTGGGGTGTAAAAATGTTGAACATGATTAAAAAATATTTGTTACAAATTTGTGAATTTATCTTAGCCCTTATTTTCAAATTTCCCTTAGTAGCAAATAAAACCACTTATAAATTACCATTATTCCTTTATTTTCAATATTTTAATAAGGGAAAAGAGATAAAAGAAAAATTTGATACTAAAAGGGTACTCACAAAAATAAGGGTAAAAAAAGAACGAACATTTGCAGAAATAAACCCTTGATTTTTTACACCCACCCTACGGGATAAAAAAATCATTTAATGCAGTTTGTAAATAAAATGACTATCTTTGCAAAATTAAACTAATTGATAACACGCCCTTTTGGGATATAAAAAAACAAAAAAAATGAAATTAAAATTATTTGAAAAAGGCGGCAAGTACGGCTACGCAAATGAGGAGAATGATGAAATCATTGTTGCGCCAAAGTATGATGAGGCTTATGATTTTGACGAAGGGCTGGGAATTGTAGAACTTGACGGTAAAAGTACATTTATCGACGAAACCGGCAAAGAACTCATGGCATTTAAATACGACGACATTCGTTATTTTAGCGATGGGCTGGCGGTGGTAACTCTAAATAAAAAGTGGGGTTACATAAATCAAAATTTCGAGGAAATTATTCCGTTGAAATATGATGGCGCAGGCGATTTTATGAATGGCGTAGCGTGCGTAAAAGTAAATGAAAAATACGCATATATCAATACAAAAGGTGAAGATGTTGTGAAATTAGCCGTATTTTCGGAAAATGAAAAATACGGTTATAAAAATGAAGCAACTAAGGAAGTTATTGTACCGCCAAAATATGACAACGCTTATGATTTTGACGAAGGGCTGGCAGTCGTACAACTGAATGGCAAAACCACATTTATCGACGAAAAAGGCAAGGAACTCACAGCATTTAAATACGACGACGCATTCAGTTTCAGCGAAGGATTAGCCGTAGTATGCCTCAATGGCAAACGTGGTTATATTGATATGAAAGGCGAAGAAGTCATTCCCTTACAATATGATGGTGCAGGCGATTTTCACAGCGGTTTGGCAAGCATTGTAATAAATGGGAAATGGGGCTATATCAACACAAAAGGCGAAATAGTTGTGCAGCCCGAATACGAAAAAGTATTTGCAGTGAAAGAAGAAATCGGCGGACTTATACTCAACGGAAAGATAGCCTTCACCGACGACAAAGGCAAACCAATCACACCCTTTAAATACGACAGCTCTTTTGGCTTTGAAAACGGCTATGCATGCGTAGAAATTAATGAAAAATGGGGCTACATAGATAAAACAGGCAAAGAAATAACCGAAATAATCTACGACAAAGTATTTCCGTTTGAAAATGGCGCAGCAATGGTTGAATTTGAAGGTAAAATGATTGTTATCAATACCTCAGGCGAACAGTTGGATTCATTATATACAGGATAAAAATAATTACGAATTACGAATTTTAAAAATAAAATTTATGAAACTTAAAAAAATGAATGTAAAACAAGTGAAACACAGTATTATGGCTTTAAATTAATCTTAAAAAGCTGTTTGTAGTTTGTATTCGCAATTTAGTTTTTTAAAACTTGTATTACCTTATCTTTCAGTCCCATTTTTATAAATTCATCTGCACTAATATCAAGTTCAACAAGCACTTTTGTTAATTGCTCGTGTATTACTTGTTTTAAACAATAAGTGTCAGGATAAGTTATTACATCTATCACATCCATTTCGAATATATCGGCAATTTGCAATAATACCTCATATTGTAATCTTCTGTCTCCTCTTTCCACAAGTCCATATCCGGACTGTTTCATGCCTAATTTTTCGGCAATATAATCTTGGTTAAATCCCTTATTTTTACGGATTTTAACGATGTTATCTAAAATGTTATTTCGTTTACTTTTCATATATATAAAATTAGTTCATTAATAAAAAAGTATTATTGTTTTATTTTTTTAATGGTTGCAAATTTATGTAAAATAATTACATATTGTACTATTTTAAATATTTTTTTTATTTTTCGTTCAATTTATATAATCTTAAGTAACAAAAAATAAATAAACTATAAAAGATTATTTTCAAAAAAGCAAGCCGTTAGGTTTGCATCGCTCGGTAGAAAAAAGAACCATCCTTCGTTTTGCAAGCCGTAGGTTTGCAAC
>JAITPP010000096.1 GCA_031289385.1 Prevotellaceae bacterium
AAAAAATCTTTATGTTTTTAATTGTTTCTAACCACAAAGGGCGCAAAGGTTTTCGTAAAGAACACAAAGGTTTTTATCTGTAAAATAAAAACACATAAAATTTCACTACTGTCGCTAAAAAATAAATAATCAATAGTAAATAGTAAATTATCAATCAATCTCCTTTGCCGCCCGTCGATAAATAAACTGCGCCATTCCTATTTTCAGTTCGCTGTACGAAATATCGTTGCCTAAGGCGGTTTTTGCTGCCGATAAACCCAAAGTGTCGGATTTTTCAAAATATGCTGTGATTTTTTTAAGTTTGTCGGGGGCAATTAGTTGCAGTGCCGTAATTTTGCCTTTTGCCACAAAATGCGCCAGATGTTCTTCTATCGTGCTTTGCGCAAAACCACGTTCGGCGGCTATTTCGGCAACGCTTTTTCCTTGTTCAAAAAGGTTAAAACTTATCAGTTTTGTATCTTCTTTTGTTTGTTTCGGTTTCGGTTCGGTTTTTGTTTCCTGTTCATTTTTTTGTATCTCGCTTAAAATCATTTGTCTGTCGATATTGTTATCTTCGCAATATTTCTGTATTATTTCTATAATTTCAGAGCCAAACATACTGATTTTTTTATCGCCGAAACCGTTTATTTGTTTCAACGTTTTTTTGTCGGCAGGCAGATAATTTACCAAATCGTACAGCACATTTTGCGAAAACACAAAAAACGCGGGGCGATTGAGTTCCGAAGCCTTTTCGGCACGCCACGCACGAAGTTGATTAAACAAAGCGGGATGAGCGATATATTCGCTGTCAATCACTGCAAATTTGGGCGCGGCTTTCGGTTTTTCTTTTTCAATTGTTGCTAAGGCTTTGGCGTTCAGCAATGTTGCAAGATTAAAACCCGAATCGCAGGCAACAAAACATTCGTATTTTATTCGCACATCGTTATCCAAGCGACTTATCGCTTCGTTCAGTTGTTTTCTTACGGTTTTGTTGTCAATATCGGTATCGGCTTTCAAAATGTTATCTATAATATTGATTTTTATCTTATCCGAAAAATATTTTGCAGCCTGAGTTATACGTTTCTGCAAAGCATCGTTTTTTTCGACATCCGATTGTTGAGATAAAAGATTTTTGATTTGAGGTAAAAACTTGTCAGCCACATCAATAATTTCTGTTTTCACCGAAATATTAAGTTGTTGAAACAATTTTTTTGTAGATTCGGGAATACTTCCCTTATTTTCGTTGATGATTTTTTCAATATAAGAAATGCGATTACGAAAACCTCCAAACGTAAAAAGTTCGTTCAATAACTCGTGCTGATAGGCAATTCGCGCCGATTCAAACGTGCTTTCGTCAGATTGATTTTGTTTTATATTTTCATTAAAACCGCTTACCATTTTGTCGCTGATAATGCTGTAATCGCGAATAGGAGTACTAAGTACCAATCCTTCAAGTGTTTTGCAGCGACTCAATGCCACATACACTTGTCCGTGAGCAAACGATGCCTGAGCATCAATTATTGCATGTTCAAACGTCAATCCCTGACTTTTGTGTATAGTAATTGCCCACGCAAGTTTCAGCGGATATTGTATAAACGAGCCGTCAATTTCTTCAACTATCTCATTTGTAGTTTCGTTAAGGCTATATCGCACGTTGTCCCATTTTGCTGGCGTAACGCTCAGTTCCTCGTCTTCGCCAACGCAAATCACGTTTATAATATCGTCTTTGATACTTGCTATTTTTCCTATTTTTCCGTTATAATACCGTTTTTCGGGCGACGAATCGTTTTTTACAAACATCACTTGCGCGTTTTCTTTCAATATCAATTCAAATTCGGTAGGATAAGCATGTTCGGGAAACACATTTTCTATTTTTGCCTTAAATCGTTGCTCTTTGCCGCGTAATACCGATAATTTATTTTCGTTGATACGCTGCACCTGTACATTGTGAGTGCAAAGCGTGATGTAACCATCGCTTTCTTTCGGTTTGAAATCGGGAATATAACGTTGATTTAGAGCGTCAAGCGTTGTTTTGTCGATATTGTTTTCGCGCACATTGTTAAGAATTGAAATAAAATAATCGTCTTGCTGGCGAAAAACATGAGTAAGTTCGATGCTGACAAACGAAGTTTCGCGTAAAACCTTACTGCTGAAAAAGAAAGGAGTATCGTAATGCTTATTCAAGATTTCCTTTTCGTCATCTTTCACCACAGGCGCAAGTTGTTGAAGATCGCCAATCATAAGCAATTGAACGCCGCCAAAGGGTTTGATATTTCCGCGAATACGCCTGAGAACAAAGTCAATAGCATCAAGTAAATCGGCTCTCACCATACTTATTTCGTCAATTACAAGCAAGTCGAGACTGCGAATAATATTGATTTTTTCTTTGCTCATTCGCATTTGGTTAATATTCATTTTGTCGGCGTTAAGTTGCATACCAAAAGGCAGTTGAAAAAACGAGTGTATTGTTACTCCGCGAGCATTAATAGCCGCAACGCCTGTTGGCGCAACAACTATCATTCGTTTCAACGATTTTTCGCGCAACGAATGTAAAAATGTAGTTTTTCCCGTACCTGCTTTTCCTGTCAGAAAAATGTGTTGCCGCGTGTATTGAACATACTTGTCGGCAAGTTCCAACTTTTGATTTGTTTGCATAAAAATAAATATTTTAACTTACTCCGTGCAAAATTACTAAATAAAATTAATAATGAACAATTAAGAATTAACAATTAATAATTATTTGTGATTTACTAACTTCTTAACTTCTCTAACTTCTTAACTTCTATTTTAAAAAATAAAAAAATATGTAATATTAAATATTTTTCATAATTTTGCGAAATAATAAAAACGAAAAATTTTAAATATGACATAAACAAAAAAGCGCATTAAAGCGCATAATTAAAGACATATAAAAAAGCATTAGCTTTAGTCTTTGCTATCAGGAAATTTGACGATAGAAGATAGTGCAAAGAAGAAAAAGTTGAATGTTCACGTATATAGCGTGAACTTGACTTATTTCTTTTTGCACAAGGTTACGTCAAATACCACTGATA
>JAITPP010000100.1 GCA_031289385.1 Prevotellaceae bacterium
GAAATAGACGAAAATTATTGCAAAATTATAAACGAACGTTTTACTGAATTTTTATTGAAAAATCAGGATTTTCAAGGAGAAAAACCTTGCGTGAAATAAAAATTTTAAGAAAACGCCTCTTTTTTCATAAAATTATTTTTACACTGAACATTATTTCGTTCCGAAAATGTGATTTGTATTTCAACAAATATTGTCTGAACTGTGATTTTAGAATGATTATTTTGATTTTTATGATTTGTATTTCTTTCATAAGTACATGACAAAAAATTATATTTTATTATACAATAATTTCATTATCAATAATATATAATGTTTTTTAGAATTGCAAAATCTTTGATTTTCCGTGTTTTTATAGATAATTTGAAAAAGAATGAAAGGCAATTCTACACAAAATTTACTTGATGAACAGCCAACTTTGTTATTTTTCGGTTTCAAAAATCAAAAAATGACGAAAAAAAAACGAAAAGTTTCTTTCTTTACTGATTGAGTTTTATCGCCAATAACTTATTAAATATTGATTATCAATTAAATATAAATATTTTTAAATTTTTGTCATGTAGTAAATTAGCAAATATAATAAAGTTACATCTTAAAAAAATAATTTGCATTTATCAATTATTATTGCTAACATTGTGTACTTTTGAGTAAAATAATGTGCAATGAAAAAATTTTTAGAATTAGCGGCAAATGATTTGTATCGCAAGTTTGGCAACAATCTTGCGGAGGTTACTGTTGTGTTTCCGAATAAACGGGCAAAAAATTTTTTTAATAATTATTTGTACAATTCGGCAGGAAAAACTTTGTGGTCGCCCAATTATTTAACCATAAGCGAACTCATTCAAAACTCGGCTACGCTTAATATTGCCGACACTTTGCAACTTGTGAGCGAGTTGTACGAAGTGTATGTAAACAATACAAAAACCAATGAAAATTTCAATGATTTTTATTTTTGGGGCGAAATGCTTTTGCACGATTTTGACGATATTGACAAGCAAATGGTTGATGCAAAACAGCTGTTTCAGAACTTGCAAAATCTAAAAAAAATACAAAATACGTTTGAGTTTTTAGACGAAAGTCAGCAGAAAGCGCTGGAACAATTTTTTACTAATTTTTCGTTGGAAAAACAAAGCGAATTGAAACAAAAATTTATAGAAATTTGGGATGTTTTAGGCAATATTTATCAGCAGTTTCGCGATAAACTGCAACTGCAAAATTTAGCGTATGAAGGAATGTTGTACCGTTCGGTAATCGAAAATAACAACATAAATCTAATCGAAAAACTTAACTGCGAAAAATATGCTTTCGTTGGATTTAATGTTTTAAATGTTTGCGAAAAAGAATTGTTTTATTTGCTGAAAAAACACGAAAAAGCCTTATTTTATTGGGATTACGACGAATATTATTTGCAAAATAAAAATAATGAAGCAGGATTTTTTATGCAAGATAATTTGCGCGAATTTCCATCCGAATTATCGCCTGAAAATTTCAAATCGTTTTCTGAAAATAAAAAAACAATACAATTAATTTCGTCGCCGACAGAAAATGCTCAGGCGCGATATTTGCACGAATGGACAAAAGATTTACAAAACATTGATGATTCAGCCGTTGTGTTGTGCAACGAATCGTTGCTTTTGCCGCTTTTGTACTCGTTGCCCGACAATGTTTCGGATGTAAATATTACAATGGGATTTCCGCTGTCGCAAACGCCGATTTTCAACACCATAAACGTACTGATTGATTTGCAAACAAAAGGTTTTGACAAAAATAAAAAATTATGGAACAAAAATTATGTGCTGGAAGTCTTGCAAAATCAATACATACAAACGCTTTCGCCCGAAATAAACAATATCAAAAACGAGTTGCAAAAAAACAATAATTATAAGTTTTCAATTGAAAATTTTTGTGGCAACGATGATATAAAATTTATTTTCAAACCTGCTGAAAACACTAACGATTTCATAAATTATCTTATCGAAATACTGAAAAAAATTTCGCAAAAAAATACAACAAACAATCAATTATACAACGAAGCGATTTTTCGTACATACACGTCGCTAAACCGATTTGGCGATTTGCTGAACAATAAAAAATTGGTGATAGAAATAAAAATTCTTTCGCTTTTATTGCGCCGTTTGCTTTCGGCAACAAGCGTTCCTTTTGCCGGCGAGCCTACGAAAGGACTGCAAATAATGGGAATTTTAGAAACAAGAAATATCGATTTCAAAAATATTTTGATTTTATCGGCAAACGAAAATTTATTGCCAAAATCCGAAAACGAAGCATCGTTTATTCCGTATAATTTGAGGCGCGCATTCGGACTTACAACATCCGACAAACGCAATTCTATTTACGCATATTATTTTTATCGGCTTTTGCAGCGTGCCGACAACATAACAATAAGCTATTGCGCTGCCACCAAAGGATTAAACAAAGGCGAAATGAGCAGATTTTTATTGCAAATGCTGGTTGAATCCGATTTTAATATAGAATTATTTGACATTCAATCGCAAATAAAATTACCTGAAATTTCTGAAATAAAAGTTGAAAAAACGCCTGAAATCATTACGTTTTTGAAAAATAAATATAAAAATACAGACTCGTATCTTTCGCCGCGTGCGTTGAATATGTTTATTGACTGCTCGCTGAAATTTTATTTTAATTATATTGCAAAATTAAGGCTGACAAAGGATGACGCAAATACCGATTCTTTAATTTTTGGAAAAGTATTTCATAAAACATCCGAAATTATTTATAAAAAAATCAATAAATTTGAAAACTCGTATATCAATGAAAATGATTTAGATACATTTATCAACAACAAAAAACTTTTGAAAAATATTGTTGATGATGCAATGAAAACCGAAGCCAAAATAGATAATGAAAAAAATTACAGCATTCAGCAATTAATCATGCGCGACGTGATTGTCGATTACATAAAAAAACTGCTTGAATTTGACAAAACCAACGTCCCGTTTACATTGTTCAAAACTGAATATAATCTTATCGAAAAATTTAATTTTAATACACCCGCCGGAAACATTGATGTACATTTGGGCGGGCTGGTTGACAGGTGCGATATAAAAGAAAACGTAATGCGTATTGTCGATTACAAAACAGGCGGAAGCAGCAAAACAATAAAATCAATAGCAGATTTGTTTGTATCGTCTAAAAACCGCAACAGTTATGCTTTTCAGGTGTTTTTGTATTCGTTAATCATCGCAAAACAGCAACCCGAATTTCGTGTTATGCCAGCAATTTTGTATATCAACAAAAAACTGACTGAAACCGAAGATATTCAAATAACTTTTGACAAAGAAAAAATAAGCGATATACGACAAATTGAAAATAATTTTTTTAATCAACTAAGTAAAACAATTTCAGATATTTTTGATGAGAAAATTCCTTTTGCACAAACAGAAAATAAAGACGTTTGCGAATATTGCGATTTTAAACAAATTTGTAAAAGATAACTTGCAGAAGTAATAATCAAGAAGTTAGAGAAGTTATTAACCTTAGTTCGACTAACAAACTTCTGATAATTAACAACCCAACAAAAAAGTTCATAAAGATTTAAAATCAAAAAAATCTGCGTAAATCCGTATAAACTGCGTAATCTGCGTGCTTCCTCAAATCAACAAACAACAACCATCTTACGTCTAATAATCAATCCAGCGATTGCCCGATGTTTGATGATACGTCTGTCATTTTTTTGAGTTGGGTGGGATTTAATTCGGCAAAAAAACAATTTATGGGATTGATTAATTTGTTGTTTTTCCAAACTTCGTAATGTAAATGCGGAAATATCGACAGCCCCGTATCGCCCGACAATGCTATGATTTTGCCTCGTTTTACTTTTGCTCCTTTGCTAACCAAAGTTCTTGAAAGATGTGCGTAAACCGTTTTATATCCGTTGCCGTGATTGATATAAATTGCTATACCTTTTTCTGTATCATCTACAATATTTTCAACAACGCCGTCGGCTGTTGCAATAACTTTTGTATATGTTGGAACGGTGTAATCTATTCCTGTGTGCATTTTCGAAATACGATAAAAAGGGTGTATTTTCATCCCTACCGATACGCTGTTATATTTTAAATCTTTATTTTCTATCGGTTGTATTGCGGGTATGTTTTTAAATTTTGTTTTGTCGCTGTTAATTTTCGAGAGCGTGTTTTCTATTTTCGCTTTGTTTTTCCAAACACGTGTTGTGAGTTGATTTATAATAGATGATGTCATATTTACAACATCATAATTTTCCATGATACTTATCATGCTTATTTTTTCAATTTCGGATGTTCCGTTCAATTCTATGGGATTGGTTTTAAATATCGAGCGATGTATTATTGTGTCTTGTCGTTTTAAGTGTTCAAGCACCAATTTTGTTTTCAAAAGATTTGTGTTCAGCGAGTCGTATGCCGATTCAAAATATTCATATTCCGCTTTAAGTTGTTTCTCTTGTCGGGTATCAAAAAGCGACGAAAACACAAGGTAATAAATAGCAGCAAGCACGATTGATGAAACAAAATAAGTACTGCCAATACGAAATATTCGTTTTGCCTTTTTTATTTTTTTATATGTCAACGATGTTTCGTCGTATTTCCACTCGTTCATTTCTTTTTCTTTTTGTTTTTGTTATTTACAACATCATCATAACTTACCTCTGATGAATCATTTACATAAAATTTTTGAGGATATAATGATTCTCCGTGAAATCTTACTTCGTAATGCAAATGCGGACCTTTTGATTTTCCCGTATTGCCTGATAACGCTATGTTGTCGCCGCGTTTTACTTCCATTCCTTCTCTGACAAGTATTTTTGATAAATGAGCATAACGTGTCAAATATCCAAAACCGTGATCTATCTCTACTGAATAGCCATAACCTGTTATCGAAGCAGAGTATTGTACTTTGGAAACAATTCCATCGCCGGTAGCATATATAGGTGTTCCTATTTTTGCAGGAAAATCTAATCCATGATGTTTGCGCCAGTCTCCAAATATAGGATCAACACGATAACCGTAACCTCCGATAGCACCTGTTATTTTCTTTAAATCAATAGGCGGTATCGAAGGCATGCACAAAATCATTTTTTCCATATTAGATGCGTAGTGCGAAATCACATCAAATGATTTTGACTGAATGTAAACTTTGCGGCGAAAATTTTCGAGACTTTCAAATGTTTTATTAAAATCGTTCAGCAAACTGCCTTTTCTTGTTTCTGTATTTTTTCGTCCCTTAGTGTACAATATTTTGTTTAGCCCGAAAATTGTGCGATAAACATTTTGATCTCTATTGTTAATTTCTGTTACAGATTTATCGGCATTTTCAATATCTTTTAACAGAAGATCGTATTTTAATTTTATGTTTGTTGTTTGCGCTTTTAAAAGCATTGTTTTAGGACTTTCGAAGAAATGCGAATATATTTCGGCATATATAAAAAATAAGACTATTGACACCAAAAACAATACTATTAAGCGTTGTGTTTTTCGACGCAATGGAATTTTGATTATTTCAAAATCTAAACTTTCTGTATTTAATTTGTACTTTTGCCGTGGCATTTTACAAAAAATGAATGAAAACTTGGTAAAGTTCCGTAAAAAAAATTAATTTTACAAATATTTTAACATAATTAAAAACAATATTATTGTTTAATGTACTAATAAATAAATGATTTTAGATATGAATTCTAATGAAATAAGAAAAGGTTTTTTAGACTTTTTTAAGTCGAAACAACATACTGTCGTGCCTTCTGCGCCAATGGTTGTAACCAACGATCCTACATTAATGTTTACCAATGCGGGGATGAATCAATTTAAAGATATTTTTCTCGGAAATGCTCCTGCAAAAAACAAGCGTGTTGCCGACACTCAAAAATGTTTGCGGGTTTCGGGCAAACACAACGATTTGGAAGAAGTAGGGCACGATACTTACCACCATACCATGTTCGAAATGCTTGGAAACTGGAGTTTCGGCGATTATTTCAAGCAGGAAGCCATCGCCTGGGCGTGGGAACTGT
>JAITPP010000105.1 GCA_031289385.1 Prevotellaceae bacterium
ACTTACAACTTACGACTAATAACTTACAACTTACGACTAATAACTAAATTAACAATAAAAAAATTGTACCACTCATTAATTTAGTATATCTTTGTTCGTACTTTAAGATTCGTAAATATGAAAAAAGTTGCAATTTTTCCGGGTTCTTTCGACCCGTTTACAATAGGACATGAGAGTCTTGTGATTCGCGCGCTTCAATTGTTCGATAAAATTATTATCGCCGTTGGACAAAATACTCAGAAACATGGTTTTTTCAGTATCGATGCGCGTATGGATATGATTAGAAAGACGTTTGAAAATAATGAAAAAATAGAAGTTGATTATTACGACGGACTGACTGTTGATTATTGCCGAAAAAAAAATATTTATTTTATTATTCGCGGTTTGAGAACTTCTGCCGACTTTGAATTTGAACGCAGCGTAGGGCAAGTAAACAAACAACTTGAACGAAAAGTAGAAACCGTATTTTTGCTCACTTCTACCAAATACACGCCAATAAGTTCGTCGATTGTACGCGATATTTTGGCAAACGGCGGAAACGCAACTCAGTTTATATCAAACAAAATAAATATTGATGACTATTTGAATAAATAATTTGGATGAAAACTTTTTTATTTGCATTTTGCTCAATAATTTGTGTCCTAAATGCAAGCGCACAAACAAATATCAGAATATCGGCGGCAAAATATATCGGCGATGCGCTCACTTTGTATCATTATGATAATTATCTTACAAAAAACGAAAAACAACTTGCAATCTGCAAAATCGACAGCACGGGCAACGCATCGGTAAATGTTGATATTGAGAATATTCAATGCGTGTTTATGCGTTATGAAAAATTGATTTACTATTTTTTTGTTCAGCCCAATTCAAATATTACCGTTGAGTTTTCCGAAAAAGAATTGCTTACCGAAAAAGAAAGATTAAATCCGTTTTTCGAACCATTATTTATATCGGCAAACGTAATGGCGGCAAGCGATGACAATTTTAATCAGCAAATAATCGACACCGACAATAAAAGCGACGATGCGATATTAGCAGTTGCAAAATATAAAAAAGAAAACGACAAACATTTTAAAGATTCGCTGCTCAATGTTTTTAAAAATTCGATAACCGAAAGCGAAAATCAATTTGTGAACGACTATACAAAATATCGCATTGCCGCTATCGAATATTTATTTAAATCGCAACCGCTTAAAAATTTGCAAAACGAATATTTTGTCGGCAAACCCGTATTATATCAAAATCCGGCATACTGCGAATTGTTGATTCAGATTAACGAAAAATATTTTTTGCATCGTTCGCAGCAAGCGCAGGGCAACGTTTTTCGGCAGGCGTTGAACAAAGGAAATCTGAATAAAATTCGCGAAATGTTAAGCAAAAATAATGATTATCTGTATAGCAAAGATTTTTGCGATTTTATGATTTTGCAAAACGCTTATAGCGAATTTTACGACAGCAATTTTTCGCGTTCAGCATTGCTCGAAATTGTAAATTCGGTTGCAAACGAAACAACAAACGCCAACAATAAAAAAATTGCCGAAGATATACGAAACACAATTGTCAAATTGCTTGCAGGATACGCCGCGCCTGACTTTGAACTCGAAGATATTGACGGAAATGCGAAATCGCTGAAATCATTTTCCGATAAATATATTTATCTCGGATTTTTCAGCGTCAACAGTTACGGCAGCATTCAGGATTTTTATTTAATTGATAAATTATCGAAAAAATTCGGCGATAAAATTCACTTCATATCAATTTGCATTGACGATAAAAAAGATGTTGAAAATTTTATAAAATCCGAAAAATTTAACTGGACATTTTTGCTCTGCAACAATAGTTCGGGAATATTGAAAAATTACGATGTGCGTGCATTTCCAACGTATTATCTGATTGATAAAAACGGCAAATTTATTAAATCGCCCGCACTGTCGCCAAGCGAAGATATTTATAAGATTTTTGATGAAATTGAATAGTGATTAGTGGTTAGTGATTAGTGATTAATTGTTAGTGGTTAATGTTTGTTATTGTTTCAATATAAGCTAAAAAATTATAGGTTTCTCTCTGTTTTTTCAAGAAAATTTCATTTTTTCCGTAATCCAAATAATTTTTCAAAATCAAATGTGATAATAAAAGCGACATATCCGATAGATTTTCTTCAACGGATATGCTCAAAATGTTATCACGTTTATGTTTCAGCGAATCGGGAAGATTGGGACTGAACGCAATTATCATCATTTCACGGATAATTTCCCGCCTAATCGTTGAATTTCCAAAAGATATTTTATAGCCCTTTGTTTCAAATAGCAACTGCCATTCCTGCGCTGTCGGCACTTGTCCCAAAGATATTTTATGCGATAATTCAAAAAAACTATCAACCGATGACAAATTTATAGCAATATTTGTGTTATCAGATTGTCCCATAGCGAAAACGGGAATCAGTAAAATTATATAAATAATCTTTTTAATCACTGTTTGATATTTTTTGTGTAAAAGTATAAAAATATTTTTTTTATTTTAATCAATCTATGGGGCTCATAATAAAACACACATTCTTATATATGTGAAAAAATCTGCTGAAAGTCTAATGTTTATAAAGGATTGCGGGGTTTTAGCGAACCACATGCATTAGAAAATAAAACACGCAAAAAGTTTAATTTGCTTTAATTTTGCTTTAATTTTCGGGCGGCAAAACGGCGGCAACTTTAATATTACTTTAATTACTCGTATGGTAACCATTAATTATGCTGCAAAACGCTGTAAAAACGCCTGTTTTGCGGCATATACGCACATTTATTTAAACGCCAAATAAACAACTTAAAAACGGACCTTAATTACCTTATTTAAAACCTCTCTCGAAACATGCTTTTTTGTTAAAAAATGCAATGCATATCGTATTGGATATTGTGTTGCATATTGTTTTTTTGGTCTTAAAAAGGCTCGAAAACCCCCATACATGTGTCTTAATTCGGGCTGTAAATGCTTTTTTTGCGGCTTTAAACCCCATACATGTACACTAAAATGAGGGGATAAACACCCCTTTAATTTTAATTAAACAACTATATTGCAGTGAATTAAATAAAAACAGACACATATAAGGTATGTACAGTTGATATTACTATCTTTTATTAAATAATTTAGTATAAATTTTTTTGAGCCTTGTATCGCTCAAATCGGTTAAAGACGATATAGGTTTTTTTAATGATAATATATTTTCTACATATACATAAAGTTCATCTTTGGACATTTTCAATTCATTTACTTTTGCATATATAGCACCATATAACTCTTTTCGATATTTTTCATTGTTATTTTTTCGTGCTTTCTGGCGATATTTATAAGCATTAAGTTTGCTTAAAAACTTAATGACATCGTCAAATTGCTCTTTTACAATTAAATGATAAGATGTAACGTTAAATTTATCTTTCAATAATGACCATATTTTTTTATATTCTTCACCAACTTTTTCTTTTGGCACGGATGTTGCTATTTCATCAACTTTATCTTTAATCTGCTTTGCTTGATATTCAGATATATGTCTATTGTAA
>JAITPP010000161.1 GCA_031289385.1 Prevotellaceae bacterium
ATCATTTTTCCGCAGGCTACGCTCTCGCTTACCTGCGGTTATGAAAATTTCGCCTTTCAGGCAAAACCAGCAAAAAATTTATTTTGCAAAAAATAGCACCTCAAAAAAAGTTTTAGCCCAAATACTGTCGAAAACAATAGAAAACTGCCCGCAAAAATCAGTCGCATCAGCATAACCACTAATCACTAACCACTAATCATTAACCACTAACCACTAATCACTAATCATTAACCACTAATCATTAACCACTAATCATTAACCACTAATCACTAACCATTAATAATTAATCATTATTTTAAAGGTTTTCAAAAATATAATTTAATTTTTTTGTATAAAGTTGTAATCGAGTAAGCCCGCCGTAGATGCTGTGATTTTTGTCGGGATAAATCATCATATCAAATTGTTTTCCTTCGCTTATTAGTTTTGCAGCCATTTCGTAAGTATTTTGAACGTGTACATTATCGTCGGCAGTGCCGTGAATCAGCAGCAGTTTTCCGCGCAAGCGATTGGCATAAGTTATGGGCGAATTGTTATCGTAACCATCGGGATTTTCCTGTGGAAGTCCGTTGTAAAGTTCGGTGTAAATGCTGTCGTAAAATCGCCAGTTTGTAACGGGAGCAACGGCTATGGCAAGTTTAAAAATTTCATACGCTTTCAGAATACAGTTCAGCGACATAAATCCGCCGTAACTCCAACCCCAAATTCCTATGCGTTTTGAGTCGATATAAGGCAGTTTGCCGATATATTTTGCCGTTTCAATTTGGTCGATAACTTCGTATTTTCCTAATTGTCCATAAGTTTGTTTGCGAAAAGCCTCGCCGCGTCCGCCTGTGCCTCTGCCATCAACGCACACCACAATGTAATTGTTGGCGGCAAGCGTTTGTTCCCAATCTATTTTAAACGAATTTTTGACTTCCTGCGAGCCGGGTCCGCTGTATTGAGTCATCACTACGGGATATTTTTTGTTTTCGTCAAAGTCTGCGGGCTTAATGATATAGCCGTTTAACGAAATTTTATCGTCGGTAGTAAATGTAAAAAACTCGCGTTTTGCAATGTTGTATTGTGTCATTCGTTGGCGCAGTTGGGCGTTGTCTTCGAGCGTGCGCAGTTGTTTGCCATCAGCCGAATGTAGCGTTACCAAAAGCGGCGTTTCGGCATTGCTGTAAAAATTGATATAATATTTAAATCCTGCGCCGAAAACCGAAGAGTTTGTGCCGTTTTGCTGCGACAACATTTTTTTATTACTGCCATCAATATTTATGCAATACAGTTCGCGTTGCAGCGGCGACAATTCACACGAAATATAATAAACAATTCCGTTGGTTTCGTCGCATCCTATAAATTCGGTAATTTCCCAATCGCCTTTTGTTACTTGGTTTATAAGGTTTCCATCGATAGTATAACGATAAAGATGCATATATCCGTCGCGCTCGTTCATTATCAAAAATTCGTTGCCGTTGTTTAAAAATGTAAGAAAACTGTCATCAACACGCTCGATGTAATATTCTTCGGTATCGCTGTAAATTGTTTGTGTTTCGCCTGTTTCGGCATTGGCAAGCAAAACGTCTGCGTGATTTTGTTTGCGATTAAGTCTGATAATACTCAGTTTGTTGTTGTTCCATTTTATTCGTGCGATGTATTGATTTGTTTCGTTGCCTATATTCATTTTTGTAGTATTTTGTGTTGAAATATCATAAACAAAAATGCTGACAACAGAATTATCTTCACCTGCTTTTGGATATTTAAAATTCTGATTTTGGGGATATAATTCTTTTGCAAAAGTGTTCATATTATATTCTTTCACTCGGCTTTCGTCGAAACGAAAATAAGCAATTTTTCGGCTGTCGGGCGACCATTCAAAGGCTTGCGTAAGTTCATATTCTTCTTCGTAAACCCAATCGGTATGCCCGTTTATGATTTCGTTATATTTTCCATCGAAAGTGATTTGCGTTTCACTTTGGGCATCCAAATTTTTGACAAAAATATTATTGTTGCGCACAAAAGCGACTTGTTTTCCGTCGGGCGAAAATTTTGCAACTTTCTGTTCGCCGTGTTGCGACAAGGTTTGGCATTGTTTTGTTGCAATATCATACACAAAATAATCGGCGGTAAACGAGCGGCGGTAAATATATTTTGCATTTACGGCAAAAAGTATTTTGGTTTCGTCGTCGCTGAACTCGTAATTTTCGGGCATTTTTTTATCAAAAGGCAACGAGCCGAACGCGACAATAGTTTCTACAAACTCGCCCGTAGCGTATTTATATTTTGCAAGCGAGCCGTTTTCTATTTGAGTATAATGTTCGCCATCGTTCATCGAGCGCAATCCGAAAATTGATTTTTGAGCAAAAACACGATTGAGAAAAATATCTTCGAGTGTGATATTTTTCTTAACAGGCGCAGCATTCAGCGAAAACGAAAATGCAAATAAAACCGATAATAAAACAATATATTTTTTCATAACATTACATTTTTTGCAAAGATAATAAAATTAGTCGTAAGTCGTAAGTTGGTTGCTTAATTGTTGATTTGTTTTTTGTTGATTTGTTTTTTGAAAGCGCGCAGATAAAAATCAATTATGGATTACGAAAATACTAAATACTAACGACTAAATACCAACGACCAAAAAAAGTTTTAGCCCGTTTTCTCCGTTTTTTTAATTTGACTGTATTTTTATTATTCGAAGTTACAAACGAAATATTTTAAACAAAATTTTGCAGACAATAAAATTTTAACTATTTTTGTCGCCTCAAAATTAATGGTGTCATAGCTCAGTTGGTAGAGCAAAGGACTGAAAATCCTTGTGTCCCCGGTTCGATTCCTGGTGACACCACTTGATAACAAAACAGTTGCATTAGAATGTGGCTGTTTTTTTGTTTCAATAAAACAAATTTATGTTAATCGTTGCTTTATAAATTTTTAATAGTAAATCAATTATTCACATACCACTCATAAAATTTTCTAATGCCGTCATTTAGTTGTGTTTGCGGATTGTAGTTGAGAAGTTTTTTTGCTTTTGTAATATCGGCAAAAGTGCGAGGAGAGTCGGCTGGATGAAGTTTGTCGAATTGCGCTATTGCTTTTTTTCCAATCACATTTTCGAGCGTTGCAACCAAATCCAACAAGCCTACGGTGTGATTGTTGCCGAGATTTATGGTTTCAAACATTGTTTTGTCGTAATTTATTGCTGCTGCTATTCCGCTTAAAATATCGTCGATATATGTGTAATCGCGAAATGTGTCGCCGTTTCCGTAAAGCGTAATCGGGTTATTTTTAGTTATCAGTTCCGTAAATTTATGAATAGCCAAATCGGGACGCTGCTTTGCGCCATAAACGGTGAAAAAACGCAGCGCAATAAACCGTATATCATAAAGTTTGCTGTACGTGTAACCTAAATATTCGCCCGCAATTTTTGTTGCTGCATAAGGGCTTACAGGCATCAACGCTGATGTTTCGCGCCAAGGAACATCGGGATTAACGCCGTAAATGCTACTCGACGAGGCAAATACAAACTGTTTCACATTTTTTTGTTTTGCAAATTCAAGCAAATTCAATGTCCCCGCAACGTTTGTTTGTTCGTACAAATTCGGTTGCAATATACTTTGGCGAACTCCCGCTTTTGCCGCCAAATGAACGATAATATCATAATCATCACAAAGATTTTTGTTTAACTCGTCGGCATTTCTAATATCAATTTTCAGAAATCGTATATTAGCGTGATTTTCAAATGCTGCAATATTTTTTTGCTTTGCCGATATGTCATAATAATCGTCGAAATTGTCGATACATGTTATTTTGTATCCTCCGTTTTTCAACAAAAATTCTACAAGCGAACTTCCTATAAAGCCCGCTGCACCTGTAATTATGATATGTTTATTAAAATAATTCATTACTCGCGACAAAGATAATTATTTATTTTGAATGAAGAAGTTAGAGAAATTAAAGAAGTTATCTAATAATTCTTCATTCTTAACTCTTCATTCTTCATTCTTAATTTTTTCGACTAATTTTGCAAATAAAAATTGAATTATGATTTTATCGGATTTTGTAAAATTACTTGAAAGTAAAAATGAACTCATCAGAGTTAGGCAATTTGTTGATACTGTGTTTGAAATTGCAGAAATAACCAATCGTTTTTCGAAAACAGAAAACGGCGGTAAGGCATTATTTTTTGAAAATACAGGAACAAATTTTCCTATACTCACAAATGCTTTCGGCTCGAATACAAGAATATGTTATGCGCTTGGCGTAAACAATTTAGACGAAATTTCAGCAGAAATAAACAAACTTTTTTCGGCGTTTACAAGTCCAAAAACAAGTTTTTTTGATAAACTTTCGCTATTGCCCAAATTAAAACAAATTGCCGAATGGATGCCCAAACACAAATCAGGCAAAGGAAAATGTCAGGATGTGATTATGCAAAATCCCGATTTAAATCAGTTGCCCGTACTAAAATGTTATCCTTTTGATGGCGGCAAATTCATTACTCTGCCTATGGTTCACACCATAAATCCCGAAAATAATATACGCAATGTAGGAATGTACAGAATGCAGATTTTTGATGAAAAAACAACAGGAATGCACTGGCACAAACACAAAACAGGCGCAGCGCATTTCGAAATGTACAAAAATCAAAATCGTATAATGCCCGTTGTTGTTACGCTTGGCGGCGATACTGTTTACACTTACGCAGCCACAGCACCGCTTCCCGACGGTATCGACGAATATATTTTTGCAGGATTTTTGCGCAAAAAAAGCGTTGAACTTGTGAAATGCCTAACGCAGCCGATATACGTTCCGACGGATGTTGATTTTGTTATCGAAGGCTATGTAAATCCGCAAGAGCCGTTGTGTTTGGAAGGCGCTTTTGGCGATCACACAGGATTTTATTCTCTACAAGATTTGTTTCCGAAATTTCATGTAACCTGCATTACACATAAAAAAAACGCAATTTATCCGGCAACGCTTGTTGGTATTCCACCGCAAGAAGATGCTTATATTGCAAAGGCTACCGAACGCATTTTTCTTGAACCTGTTAGGTTGGTAATTTCGCCCGAAGTTGAAGATTTGAATATGCCTGTCGAAGGCGTTTTTCATAACATTGCGATTGTGAAAATCAATAAAAAATATGCGGGACAAGCCATAAAAACGGCAAATTCATTGTGGGGCGCAGGACAAATGATGTTCAACAAAATTATGATTATCGTGAACGGAAATGTAGATATTCATAATTACGCCGATTTGATTGAAAAAATCAATAAAAATATTAATATCGACAGCGATATTTATTTTACAAAAGGACCTCTTGACATTCTCGACCATTCGGCTCAATCGCTGGGTTTTGGCGGAAAAATATGTATTGATGCAACCGAAAAAGCTGCGGAAGAAAAAATTTCACAAAATAATTATGAAAACAAAAAATTATACTCTTTTGTAAACAAAAATAAATTCGATAAAAATAATATTGATGCGAAAATTACAATAGTTTTTGATGATTTTGTTGATGTGAAAAACATTTCGCAAGCCGTGTGGTTGCTTGGAAATAATATTGATGCCGTCCGCGATTGCAAAATAATCGACGGCAATCTTATTGTTGATGCCTGCATGAAACATAAAAATCATAAATCAATATTTGCCGAATCGGAGTTTAATTTTACGCGCCGATGTCCGAATATAGCATGCTCATCTGACGAAACTATTAAAATTATTGATTCGAAATGGAAAAATTTAAATATCGGAAAATTTATACCTTCACCGTCCGAAAATATTAAAAATCTTGTGCTTTCCGAAGGCGCAGAATTTATAAATGAAAAAAACATGGAATAAAAACAAATAATATTGTGAATTAATAGTTCAATTTTATATCTTTGTATTCAGATTTGAGCAATGGGAATAGATTTTTTAAAAGCAATAATAGTTGGTTTTTGTGGGTCGGTAGCAGTCGGTCCTATTGGAGTTTTGTGTATTCAGCGAACGATAAATAAAGGGCGTAGTTCAGGATTTATTTCGGGTGCGGGTGCAGCTTCTGCCGATACTGTTTTTGCGGCATTGGCGGTTTTTAGTCTTGCTGCAATTCAATCGTTGCTTGAACACAATCAGGCTATATTTTACATTGCAGGAGGCGCAATAATTGCGCTGATAGGCGTAAAAATTCATTTCACAAATCCCATAACACAGTTGAAAAAACCGAAAGTAGGAAAGTTAAAATTAGTTGAAGATTTTGCATCTACGTTTTTTCTTACACTCACAAATCCAATGACAATTTTTTTCCTTATAGGATTGTTTGCTTTGGTAAAACTTGATTTAACCACGCAAACACATTCGTCGAGCAGCGTTGCTATTGTGCTTTGGGGCGTGTTTTTGGGCGCATGTGCGTGGTGGGCTTTATTGATTTCGATTGTAAATAAATTCAGAAAAAAATTTCGCCTCAAACAACTTTGGATGGTTAATAAAATAGCAGGAATTATAATTTTTGTTCTTGGCATAATTTCCATTTTCGAAGGAATTTGGACAAT